>JBMFUH010000360.1:0-6798 GCA_049966735.1 Isosphaeraceae bacterium | reverse complement strand
CCAACGCCTGCGACAAGGTCGCCGGCGCGTCGATGACCGCCTGGACCAACTCGGCGTCCAGCATGCACCCCGGCGGCCTCAACGTGCTGATGGGCGACGGCTCGGTCCGGTTCGTCAAAGACACCATCCAGACCTGGCCGTTCAACCCGCTCTCCGGCAACCCGGCCGGCTCAGCCCAGAACGCGCAAGGCGCATGGGTCAACCTGCCGCCCCCCGGCGTCTGGCAGGCGATCTCCACGCGATCCGGCGGCGAGGTTGTAGGACAAGGCGCCTTCTGAAAGAACGTACCCGTCAGCCAGGCGCGAAAGTCGCGGACTGCCACTCTTCCGTACGAGGGATCGGCCGGGGATTGGTCCGCACAGCGGACCCTACAAGTTGCCCTGGCCGGGTGCCTAGCAGCCAGGCGAGAGGTCGCGGTCCGCCCCTCCTCCGTACAGGCTTTTGAGGCGGTACGCCCGGCCGCTGGTTGCACCCGCCGGACTCTTCTGGCAAGGTAGTCACGTTCAACCTCTGTTCAAGACCCTGGAGAAAGAGCGAGCGGGTGAGCCACTTCGAGACGGATGAAATTGCTGGCGGGTTCGACGTCGGGACCGCGAAGCGTCCAGGCGCCTGGGCATGGGGTATCTGCTGGTTGATGTTCGCGTGCACGGTCCTCAATTACATGGACCGGCAGGTCATCTCGCTGGTCGGGCCGGAAATCAAGGCGCGGTTCGGCCTGGATAACCTGGGGTTCGGCTGGATCCTCCTGGCGTTCCAGTTGACCTACGCCTTCTTTCAATGGCCGGCGGGCTATCTGGCCGACCGCTGGAGCGTGCGGGGAACCTACGCGGGGGCCGTCCTCTGGTGGTCGCTGGCGGGCATCGCCACGGCCTTCGCGCCGACGCTGGGCATGCTGATGGCGCTGCGGGCGATGCTCGGCGTCGGCGAGTCGTTCAACTGGCCTTGCGCGCTGAGAGTGACGTCGGGCGTCTTGCCTCCTGCCGATCGCAGCCTGGGCAACGGCATCTTCAACTCCGGCGCCGCGATCGGCGCGGTGCTTACTCCGCTGATCGTCCCCTACCTGGCCTTGAGGCTGGGCTGGCGCTTCCCGTTCGTCGTCCTGGGACTGGGTGGTCTGGTCTGGGTAGCGGCCTGGATCTTGTTGACCCGGGGCGCGGAGCTGGCCGCGGCGACCCGTCCGCGCGACCGGACCGTGCAGCCCGGGCTTTCCCGGCAGGCCGCGGTTGGCTTTGGGGCGGTGGTGATCCTCGCGGTCTCGATCGCCCTGGTCGGCTGGTTTTCCTTGCCAGCGGACAGGCGGGGAGCAGGTCCTTGGTGGGGCGTGGCCACGTTCATGATCGGTCTCTTGGTCGCGGCCCTGGCCATGCCGCGGCGCTGGCTCGAGGGGGCCGACTGGGCCAGCAGCCTGGGTGAGATCGTTCGCCAACGCCGGTTCTGGATCGCCGCGGCGGTCGGCGTCACGATCAACGTCACCTGGCATTTCCTGGTGAATTGGATGGGGATCTTCTTCCAGGAGGATCAACAGCTTGGCCTGCTGGCCGGCGGAATGGTCAGCGCGCTGCCGTTCCTGACCGCTGACGTGGGCAATCTCGGCGGCGGAGTAGTCACGCGGTCGCTGACCCGTCGGGGATTCACCGTCAACTCCGCGAGAAAGCTCGTGATGACCCTCTGCCTGGTCCTGACCGGCTGCGCCGGCTTCGTGGGATCCGTCCAGTCGCAGGGGCTGGTGATCCTCTTGCTCTGCCTGGCGGCCCTGGGGACCGCGGCCTACATGGTGAACTACTTTGCCTTCGGCCAGGACGTCGCCCCGGCGCACACCGGACTGGTGATCGGCTACCTGGGAGGTCTGGGCAACCTCTTCGCGGCTGGTTTCATGCCGCTGGCTGGCTGGATCTCGATGCGCTGGGGGTTCGGTCCCAACTTCCTGATCGTGGCACTGCTTCCCTTGTTTGGTCTGGCGGCCCTGCTTTTCTTCTGGGGCTCCGATGAGAAGAAGTGAGCTAGACGCATCTTGAGAATTCTGGCATCATCCCTCCGCATTTCTTCTGGATTGGCCCTTCCTGGGTTTTCAATCACGTCGAGGGCTCCGCCTGGTTCTCCATGGACCACGGGATCTGTCCTCTCTCGGGAATGAGCAAGGATGGTGCGGCGATGGCTCGTCGTTTTCTCGTCTCGGTGGCGATGATGGCATTCACGGTCCTGGCCGTCGCTGGCTGCGACAGCCTCCGGCAAGCGATTCGCTCAGGAGGAACTGACCAGGGAAAGAGCCTCGACTCGACTGCTTACGGCCCTGGAGGGCCCGCGGTTGAATCTGACACCTCAAAGATCCAGGCCGTGGATTCCACCGAGAAGAACCCGCAACCCTTCTTCCAGAGCAATCGCCGATCGGGAGGTTGGTCCTCCGAAGCGCGCGAGATCGAAAGCCACCTTGGCGTGGGACCCTGAGCCCAGACAACCGGCCGCGACACAGAGAGGAGATCGCGCACGGCTCGCCGCATGGTAGACTGAACGCCGGTGTAATCGACGTCGATGGTCAGCCTGCGAACCAAGCCCGTGCGCGACTCCCTCACAGGAACCTTCTGGAACCGACTCTTCGGCGATCGGGGCGAGCGAGAGGCCGCGCGCTATCTCCGTCGCCAGGGGATGAAGATTCTCCACCGCGGATACCGGACCGGCCACGGGGAGATTGACCTGATCGCGCTGGATGGCAACGTGGTCGTCTTCGTCGAGGTCAAGGCCCGCCGCCAGGGCTCCCCTGCGGAAGCCGTCACTCTGGAGAAGCAGCGCCGGTTGACCCTTGCCGCCCTCCACTTCCTCAAGAAACACAATTTACTGGACGAGCGCTGCCGCTTCGACGTCGTGGCGATCGTCTGGCCCGAAGACAGGAGTCCGCCCGAGATCGATCACATCCGCGATGCCTTCGAAGCGGTCGGCCGGGGACAGATGTTCCGATAGCGGAACACTCCAGGCGAAACTCCCTGGGCTGACAAGATCTCCTCTATCTTTTATCGCTAGCAGCATGTCGCCACGCATGAACGCTTGTGGTCTCGGCCTCAATTACCTGCCCCGCGTAACCGCAAGATTCGTCAAAACAGGTTTTACCACTTCCATCCTCGATCTGATGCCCCACCAACGATTTTGACAGTGAGTTGCTCAGGGCGCATATGTTGTTGACCCACGGATCAGGCTTCGGCCGACGGCGGTCGATTCGACAATTTCAGTTCGCGTGGTTCCGGAGATTAACGCCCCGAGTCATGCGCCGATCCGCTTGGTCCGAAGTGGGGGTACTGGAGAACGCACCAGGGAGAACCACAACCGGATGATTGCCGGCAAGCGTGCAACAGACCTTTGATAGCACCAACCAACGACACGCGATATCTTTATGGAACTGATCGATCAGCACTCTTTACGAGCGGCTCTCTTGACGGCGCTTGCGAAGCAGCTTGGCGAATCGCGATTCAGACTCTGGTTCGGGGAGGGGGTGAATCTTGTGCTGCGCGGTGATGGGGACGCGCTGGAGGTACAGGTCCCCAACACGTTCTTCCGTGAATGGATTCAAGGGCATTTCTCGGGCAGTCTCATCGAAGCTGCCGCATCTGTCACCGGCCGCCGCGTTCAACTGACCTTTTCGATTCGCGATCAAGACTGCTGCGCCCCGGATTCAGCGGTTGGCACGGGTCATCATCTCGAGGGCTCTCCGGAACAGGTCAGCGATGCGATTTCTCTGTCGCATCCCGTGAATCCTGCTGGTCGTGAACTTCGGGCGTTGGCCCAGTCGCAGGGTTTCGGCATCAAGTCTGGCTTACGGCCCGCGCATCCTCCAACCATCTTTCAGCCTCGACGAAAGCTGGAACACCTGTTAGTAGGCCCGGCAAATCAACTCGCCTACGCGGCGGCACGGGAAATGATTCGCACCGCGGGAAGCATGTTCAATCCACTACTCATTCACGGAAGCATTGGAGTCGGCAAGACCGCCCTGCTTGAAGCGATTGCACATGGGCTCCGAACATCGCACCCTGGGCTCAACGTTCTTTGGATCACCGCCGAGGCCTTTACCAACAGCTTTCTCGAAGCGATGCGAGCCGGCGCGCTGGCTAGTTTCCGTTCCCGTTACCGGGGGGCAGGCGCTCTGGCAATGGACGATGCTCATTTCCTGGCTGGGACCCGGGCGACCCAGAGCGAGTTTCTGCATACCTTTGACACATTATTCGAGCGCAGCGCTCCGATCATCTTGACGGCCCGGCAACACCCCCGCCAGATAACTCGTCTCACGGAAGAGCTCGTCACACGGTTTGGCGGCGGGATGGTCGTCAAACTTGAGTCTCCGGATCAGGAGACGCGCCGGGCGATTCTCGACCTGGCGTGCAAAGCAAAAGGTGTGACGGTTCCCGCTCCGGTTCTCGATTACATCGCCGAGAATATTCGCTCGAGTATTCGAGAGCTTGAAGGCGCGCTGAACATCGTCATCGCACACATGACGCTGAGCGGCCGACAACTGGACCTGGCACTCGCCAGGAAGGCGCTCCATGACGTCATTCGCCACGTCAGTTCGTCGGTCGGACTGCTCGAAGTTGAGAAGGCGGTTTGTCAACTGTTCAAGATCGATCCGGACGTTCTCAAGTCGGAGAGCCGGGCCCGAGCAATCGCCCATCCGCGAATGCTTGCCATGTATCTGGCGCGAAAGTACACCGAGGCGTCGTACGGCACGATTGGCGAGCATTTCGGCGGACGCAACCACGCGACCGTCATGGCCGCCCAGAAGAAGATCGAGCGCTGGCTCCGGGAAGAAGAAGAGTGCAAGCTGTTGCCGGGCTTTAATACCATTGCCGAGCTCATCGCCGATCTCGAAAAAAGCTTGGGCGTCTGAAAATGGTTGCGCCGCGTGCGCTGCCGGTTCGCTCAGAGGTTTGGCGGGAGAACGCAAGAACGCGTGCCGGCTTGTCTCAAGCCATCAGCGTTTGAGAAGGTCTTGCAGCGCATAGACATGTAGATTTCCATTTCTGAGCCGTTGCATGGCGGCGACCGCGGCTCGAGCGCCGGCGATCGTGGTGATGCACGGCACGCCATGACTGACGGCGCTGGCGCGGATTCGCCCCTCGTCGGTACGCGCCCCCTTGCCGCTGGGCGTGTTGACGATGAGGTCGATCGTGCCATTGGCCAGGTGATCAAGCAAGTTGGGGCGTCCCTCGCGGATCTTGCGGACCGTGGCGATCTCGATGCCATGCTGTTCCAATGCGCTGACTGTTCCGCTGGTTCCGATCAGGCAAAACCCCATCTTCGAGAGCGCTCGGGCGATGGGTATGACAGCCTGGCGATCGCGCTCGGCGACGCTGACGAAAACCGTGCCTTGGAGGGGCAGACGGCTGAGAGCGCCAAGTTGACTCTTGGCGAATGCCGCCGCGAAGTCGGTGTCAATCCCCATGACCTCTCCGGTGGAGCGCATCTCCGGACCGAGGACGATATCCACGCCTGGAAACTTGGCGAACGGAAACACCGCTTCCTTGACCGAGACATACGTGGGAACCGGCTCCGCGGTGATTCCCTGCTCTTCGAGACTCTGGCCGACCATGACCCGGGCCGCGGCCTGAGCAAGGTTCAGTCCCGTGGCCTTGGATACAAAGGGGACCGTCCGCGAAGCTCGGGGATTCACCTCGAGGACGTAAACCTCGCCTTCCTTCACGGCAAATTGAATGTTCATCAGCCCTCGAACTTCAAGGGCCTGGGCCAGGGCATAGGTCTGCTGCTTGAGTTCTTGAATGATCGATTCCGACAGCGAGAAGGGGGGAATCGCGCAGGCGCTGTCGCCGGAGTGAATGCCGGCTTCCTCGATGTGCTCCATGACGCCCCCGACGATGGTCCGCTGGCCATCGCATACGGCATCAACATCAACTTCAATCGCATCTTCAAGGAACTTGTCAATGAGGACGGGGTGTTCCGGGCTGGCCTCGACCGCCTCCCCCATGTAACGGTCGAGACTGGGCTCGTCATAGACGATTTCCATCGCCCGCCCGCCCAGGACGAAACTGGGACGGACCACGACGGGATAACCGATCCGATCGGCGATTCGCCGCGCTTCCTCGAAGCGAGTCGCCGAGGCATTGGGAGGTTGCCTGAGTCCGAGCCGGTCGATCACCACCCGAAACCGTTCGCGATCCTCCGCCAGGTCGATGCTCTCGGGACTCGTGCCGATGATCCTTACGCCCTCGGCCTCGAGTGCTTTTGCCAGGTTCAGCGGTGTTTGACCGCCGAACTGGACGATGACCCCGAGCGGCTCCGTGCGCTGGCAGATATTGAGAACGTCCTCCACCGTGAGTGGTTCGAAGAAAAGGCGGTCCGAGGTGTCATAATCGGTACTGACCGTCTCGGGATTCGAGTTGACCATCACGACCTCGTAGCCGTCGGCCTTGAGGGCAAACGCCGCCTGGCAGCAGCAGTAGTCGAACTCGATTCCCTGCCCGATGCGGTTCGGCCCTCCGCCCAGGATCACGACGCGGGTCCGATCCCCCACTCGGGCCTCATCTTCACTTTCGTAACTGGAATAGTAATAGGGAGTGACCGCCTCGAATTCCGCCGCGCACGTGTCCACAAGCTTGAATACCGCTTGAATTCCTCGCCGCTGACGGTCGCGACGGATTTCTCCTTCGGTCGTGTTCCATAACGTCGCCAATTGTCGGTCCGAGAAGCCGTTTTGCTTGGCCAGGAAAAGTAGATCGTCCGTTGCTTCCTCGACGGTCCTGACCTGGCGCAGTCGGTTCTCCACCGCCACGAGTTCTTCGATGTTGCTGAGAAACCACGGAT
>JBMFUH010000359.1:0-6812 GCA_049966735.1 Isosphaeraceae bacterium | reverse complement strand
TGCTTATCCCTTCCCGCGGCTCTTGGAGTTTCCGCGGGCCGAATTGATCGGCCGATTCCTCGCCGAAAAACCAGACGAAGGGACGAACCGCATGCCGGATCGTGGTGGCTTCTCTGGTCGGTTTACCATCGCCCCGTCCAGCGTAGGTCTCGGCATGGGCGCTGAATTCGAGCACAACCTCCTAGGCCGCACTGCCGACCATCGGCAGGAAAACCAAGTTGTTTCGGCGACAGGCTTGAGCTTTCAGCACCCCCACGGGGACTCGAACCCCGGTCCCTTGGCTGAGAACCAAGTATCCTAGGCCGCTAGACGATGGGGGCCTGGAGATGAATTCATCATAAACTCCCGGTCGGGCGAGTCAAGCCTGTGCAGCGGATTGTGACGGAAAGCCTGAAATTCGAGGGCCTTGGGCCAACGCTCCGGCGGCCCGGCCGGGGAGCCGGTTGGTGGGAGGATTCTCGCCTTCGCCAGCGTTGCGGTTCTCGGCTGACCCATTCGACGTTAAGCTGGCACGATGCGCCCGCAAGATCCAGAGTTGCCAGCGCGGGTGGAGCACCGGAGCCGAAGTTCGCGCCATGCCCAGCATCCTGGTCAACGCTCATACCTTCTATTACGAGGAGATGGGTGAACAAGGAGAGCCACTGGTCTTTCTGAGTGGGCTGGGGGGCGATCATCGCGCGTTCAGCCTGGCCCAGCGCCACTTCAGCAAGTCGTACCGGACTCTGGCCTTCGATGCCCGCGACGTCGGCCGGAGCGACCGGGTGCACGGCTCCTATACAACGATCGAGATGGCCGACGACGTCGCGGGCTGGCTGAAGGCGATCGATGCCCCTCCTGCCCACGTGGTCGGCCAGTCACTGGGCGGGCTGGTGGCCCAGGAACTGGCCCTGCGCCATCCTCACTTCGTGAAGAGCCTGGTGCTTGCGTCAACACACCCAGGGGCGGACGAGTGGAGAAGGGCCGTGATCGATGCCTGGGTCCTGATGCGACGTCAGGTTGCGATCGGGGTGTTCACGCGGGCAACGCTGCCCTGGCTGGTCGCGCCTGGGTTTTATCACCAGGTCTCCCAGGTCGAGGGGCTGGTCCGGTTTGCCGAGCGCAACCCGTGGCCCCAGGACGCCGAGGCGTTTGCCCGCCAGGCTCGCGCGGCGGCCGAGCACGACGCCCGCTCGCGGGTCAGCCAGATCAAGGTACCCTGCCTGGTGCTCGTCGGGGAGTTTGACCTGGTCAACCCGCCACGCGTGGCCCAGGAACTGGCGGATCGGCTGCCGAACGCGCGGATGGTCGTCCTCCCCGGCGTCGGCCATCTGCCGCACATCGAGGATAAGCCTCGCTTCCGCCACGAGGTGGAATGTTTCCTGGAAGTTGTGAGAAGATCATGACCAGAAACCAAGTCCCGTCATATTGCTTTCCCTATCCGTACCTGGTCATTGGTCGTTCGTCATTGGTCCTTCGTGGTTTGTCATCTATCATCCGCCATTTGTCATCCGCCATTTGCCATCCGCCATTTGCCATCTGTAATCAGGAATCTACCATCGTCGTTGGACTCGCAGACTGAGTTGCATCAGGAGTGATCGAGCATGAGGTTCACACGTTCAAGCGGCATCTTGCTTCATCCGTCCTCGCTTCCCGGCCGGTTCGGCATTGGCGACCTGGGTCCCGAGGCTCATCGGTTCGTGGACTTCCTGGCCGAGACCGGCCAAGGGTGGTGGCAAGTCTTACCGCTGGGACCCACGGGAGGGATGAACTCGCCGTACCAGTCGCATTCCTCGTTCGCGGGAAACTTTTTGCTGATCAGTCCCGAGGCGATGGTCGAGCACGGCTGGCTCCAGCCTGGCGACCTTCCCGACAAGCTCAATTCGAAACCGAACTGGGTTGATTTCCCGGCTGTCGCCCGGCTCAAGGAGCGGCTGCTGCGGCGTGCCTTTCAGAAGTGCGCGGGTGACGATCCTGGTTTCCAGCGATTCCTCGAGGCCAGCACGCACTGGCTGGACGATTATGCCCTTTTCGAGGCGCTGAAGAAGGAATCGGCAGGCAAGCCCTGGTTCAAGTGGGCGCCGGCGCTGGTGGCGCGCCAGCCCGCCGCGCTGGCGAAGTGGCGCGAGAAGCTGGCCGGTGAGATTCGTTACCAGCAGTTCGTTCAGTACGTCTTCGCGATCCAGATGCAGAAACTGCGCGACCACTGCCTGGAGAAGCAAATCAAGCTGATCGGCGACATACCGATTTTCACGGCGCACGACAGCGCGGACGTCTGGTCGCGGCCCGATCTCTTCTTCCTGGACCGTCGCGGACGGCCGACCGTGCAGGCCGGCGTTCCTCCCGACCTCTTCAGCTCAACGGGGCAGCTCTGGGGGAATCCGCTTTACCGCTGGGAAGTGCACGAGCAGGAGGGTTTCAAGTGGTGGATCGACCGCCTGAGCGCTCTCTTGGTCTGGGTCGACGTGATCCGGATCGACCACTTCCGTGGTTTTGAAGCCTACTGGGAAGTTCCGGGCAAGGCGAAAACGGCAGCCACCGGGCGTTGGGTCAAGTCGCCGGGAGTCGCGTTTTTCCAGGCATTGCAGCAGCGATTCATCGATCTTCCCCTGATCGCCGAGGACCTGGGGGTGATCACCGCCGAAGTCGACGCCCTGCGCGAGCAATTTGACCTTCCCGGGATGCGCGTGCTTCAGTTCGGCTTCGCGACGAGTGCCAGCGAGGAGAAATACTTGCCGCACCGGTTCGTGTCGCATTGCGTGGCCTACACCGGCACGCACGACAATGACACATCGGTGGGCTGGCTGACCACCTCGAACGCGCAAACGACGCTGTCAAGGGAAGAGGTCCAGGCGGAGCGGGCCTACGCCCTGCGCTATGTGGGAACCGACGGCAAGGAGTTTCACTGGGACATGATCCGCCTGGCTTTCGGCTCCGTCGCGGATGTGGCAATCGTGCCGATGCAAGACCTTCTCGGCCTGGGAAGCTCGGCACGGATGAACATACCGGGCAAGGCGGAAGGGAACTGGGCCTGGCGATTTGACGCCGCCCAGCTCTCCCCCACCGTCAGGGATCGATTGGCGGAGTTGACCGCGGTCTTCGGGCGCTGGAATGGAGCCATTCCCGAGCGCCTGGATCCTCATCACGTACCCCGACAGGCACACACGAAACCCCTGGTCGCGAGCAAAGCGACCCGCCACGCCACGCGGGGCAAGATCTTGAAGACGAAACGGAGCTAGATCTCCCCGTGGATGTAGGAGAGCAGATGCTGATTCTCGGTCGCGACCATGTCGTACATGACCTTGATGACGTCGCCCACCGAGACGATGCCGACCAGTTGGCCGTTGCTCACGATGGGGACCTTGGCGATCCGCTTTTCGCTCATCTGTCCCATGACGTCGTTGACGTCGTCGAGCAGGTCGCAGGTGACCGGATCGTGAGTCATGACCTCGGACATTCGCAGCCTGCCGAATCCCTCGCCCCTGTTGTGCATCAGGCGGAGGATGTCTCGTTCCGCGATGATGCCGACTAGCCGGCCATCGCGGTCAACGACCGGCAACGAACCAATGTTGTTTTGAACGAGCTTGGAGATGGCCTCGTGGACTGTCGCCTCCAGGTCGATCGAGATTACACGGTTGCCTTTTGAGTGCAGGACATCACGAACTAGCATGGAGCTCCCTCCCGGACTTGCACACGAGCGCAACACGCGATAGAACCACTCGCACGACGCTCGAGACCTGAGAAAACTGAAATGCACCTGAGAGTATTCTGACAACTTCGCGGCGATCTTTCAAATTCTTTTTTGACGATCCGGAAAAATTCTTAGGAATGATTCGTTGGATGCAGTCTGAGCCATCAGGGACTGTGACGTGGGAAAGGTCTTGCCGGCAATGCCGTCTGGCATTGAAGGTTGTCTTGCTGGCCGCGGTGCTCTTGCGCCTGGTCGATCTGGACCAGCCCATCGTGGAAAACTACGTGGGCCGGCAGGTGCCGACGGCGATGGTGGCCAGGAACCTGGAGCGCGGCTCCGGGTTCCTGCGGCCTCAGCTCGATACCGCTCCGTCCCCGAACTACTTCATGGTCGAGCCTCCAGTGTATCAGCTTGCCGTCGGGGCCCTGCGGCGGCTCTTGGGCTGGCGGCTCGAGTGGTGCGGCCGCGCTGTCTCGGCTCTGGCGACGGCCCTGGGGACGTGGGGCCTTTTTGAACTGGTCCGCCGCCGCGATGCCGGGCCAACCGGGCTGGTCGCCGCGGTCGCGTTTGTCCTCTTGCCAGTCACGATTCGTTATGGACGAGCCTTTCAGCCCGACGCCCTCATGCTGGGGATGGTGGTCGCGGGCCTGGCTTGCTGGGAAAGCGCCGAGCAGAACGGTCGCCGCTGGCAATTCCTGCCGGCCTGGGGCTTCCTGGCAATCGGCTGCGCGGCCAAGATCACAGCGGCGTTTGTCCTGGTCCCCCTTGCGTGGGGAATCATCAAGCCGCCTCGGGGCAAGAAGATCCTGCTCGCGGCCAGCGCTCTGGTTCCGGTCTTGCTCTGGTATGTCTGGGCCAATCATCTTCTGGAGTCGGGCGAAGGATCGCGCGCCTCGGCTGAGAACCGCGCGATCTGGCTGGCAGTGCCTGGTCTCCTAGCTCTCGGCAAGCTCGAAACGCTGAGGAATCTGGGGAGATTCCTGATCGTCCGGGCCTTCACGCCGCCAGCTCTGCTGCTGGCGATCTGGGGAGTGAGCATGCGGCAGAAGCGCGACGATCCGCCCGACATCTGGCGCGTCTGGGCCGCTTCCGGGCTGCTCACGATGGCCCTGCTGGCGGAAAAGCTGCATCATGAGTATTATTGGCTCTGCCTGGCGCCAGTGGTCGCGGCGGGGCTCGGACGTGCCGTCTGCCACATCGCGGAGCGGCATCGCGGGTTGGCCTGCGCGCTGGTGCTGGTTCTTCTGGTCTCCAGCTTCGTTCTGGTCCGCTCGACCTGGCAGACTCCTGGAGAATGGCAACACCTGGAGACGGCAGCGGCCAGGATCCGGGAGATCGTGCCGGAGGGCGACTGGCTGGTCGCCGCCGAACCTTTGCTTTATCAGGCCGACCGACGGGGTTGCCGGCTCGAGTTTACTCCCCAGAGCGCGGCGCGAGCCGCGGCGGAGTGGCCCGAGAAACCGAATTTTGAAATCTCATCACATGTCGATCTTATTGATTTCTATAGAATGCAGGGCGCTCGGTTCGTGGCGGATCTGGCCCCCCAGCCCGACGATGTTCCTCGAATAGCCTTGCGGGAGGAGATCCGTCGGCGTTACAAGGTCTTGGTGGATGACCCATCGGTCATCATCGCCGAACTCAACCCTAGCGGAACTGTCAGGCATGGCCAGTGAGGACCGTCCCGTCATCGTTCCCGACTTCGCCGCCTGGAAGCGCGGGAGGCGGCCGATCTCCGTGTTGACCGCGTACGATTTTCCCTTCGCGCGGCTCCTGGACGCGGCCAGGGTCGATTGCCTGCTGGTGGGTGATTCGCTGGGGACCACGGTTCAGGGTCGCGACACGACGCTGGCAGTCACACTCGAGCAGATGATCTACCACGCCGAACTGGTGGCCCGGGCCGCCAGCCGGGCGCTCGTGGTGGCCGACCTGCCGTTTCTGTCGTATCACGAGTCGCGACGCCAGGCCATTCGATCGGCGGGGCGGCTGCTCAAGGAGACAAACTGCCAGGCAGTGAAGCTCGAGGGCGGGCGGAGGATGGCGGCAACCATCAAGGCCGTCGTCGACGCCGAGATTCCCGTGATGGCCCACATCGGGTTGACGCCGCAATCCATCCGCCGGTTCGGCACCTACAAGGTTCAGCGCGGCGAAGCGGCTCTGCTCGCCGACGCGCACGCGGTGGCCGACGCCGGCGCATTCGCGGTCGTCCTGGAGTGCGTTCCCGCCGAGCTGGCCGCCAAGGTCACGGCCGAGCTGCCCATACCGACCATCGGCATCGGCGCGGGGCCGCATTGCGACGGCCAAGTCCTGGTGATCCACGATCTGCTCGGCCTGCTCGGCGACTTTCAACCGCGGTTCGCCCGCCGCTACGCCGAACTCGGCGCCGCCATTCGCGACGCCGCCGCCGCCTACATCCGCGACGTCCGGGCCGGCACCTTTCCCGCCGAGAACGAGAGCTTCCACTGACGGCCGTCGCTCAGGCCAGTATGCGTTCATATGCCGAAGGTGACAGTCGTTCAGAAGCGAAAAAGCGCGGCCGCATGGGTGCCGGTCCAGCCGTCAGAGGGCCGGAGGACGCTTCGGTGTCGTCGGTCCGAAGAGCGATAGACTGCTTCAAGGCCAAGCCTGATGAAATTGTTCAGACTCCTGTCGCAAGGTTGAGCGGTCGAGCTGCAAGCCGCGCAACACATACTTATGCGATTAGCGTGACTGAAATCGTCCTAACCCATTGAGTCATCTGGAAGCTCGCTGATTGACAGGCCGACTTTGGCCCATCATTATCAATGCGTTTTCGTAAGAGAATCGCAAGTCAGGCGTCAATTGAGTCGGTGGAGGATTGGGTGACGATTGAAGCGAAGGATTACGTAGCCTTTATCGGAATCGTTGTGACGCTTCTACTCGGTGTCTACAACGCGATCCAGAACTACCGGACTAGACCTGAACCAAGCGTGATATATAGCCCGGCGGACACGATTTCTCAGAAAAAGCTCGAAATCCCCGCAGGTTTTTGGAATAATGTAGGGGGGAACACATCCTCACTATTCCAAAACAAGGGGGCTTTCGAGTGAGCGCTACTGTCCGACAAAAACGCGCGGCACGCAAGAAGAGATTCTTCCAGGAGGGTCGACGGCGAATCAAGAAACGACTC
>JBMFUH010000358.1:0-6818 GCA_049966735.1 Isosphaeraceae bacterium | reverse complement strand
CGAGGAGCAGTTTTACCTGGTCTGGCCGGCCCTCGTCCTGCTGGCGGGCCGGCGCGGGCTCGTTCCCCTGGCCCTCCTGTGCATTTGCGGATCAGTTTATGCGAGGAGTCAGGGAATCTGGTGGGACCTCTGCTCGCGGTCGGACGGCCTGCTCCTGGGCGGGCTCCTGGCCGCGTTGCAAGTCCACCACGCGACGCTCACCCGGCGGCTTTCGATCGTGATCCGCCTGTCGGCAGTGGCTGCCTTGATTCTCCTGTGTGTGCTCGGCTGGCGGTTGGGAATTCAGCCCGACATCCTCTTGCCCAGTTATCCCGCCTCGTCCGTGCTCGCGTTCAACCTGCTCTGGCTGGGCGTGATCGACCTCGTGCTGGAGCATTCCGGCAAGCATTCGATGAGGCTCTTGCGTCTCCCTCCACTGGCGCGGCTGGGGCAGGTTAGTTACGGCCTCTATCTCTACCATTTCCCCGTCCTGGCGATCCTGCTGGACATCGCGCGCGGCCTGGGATTTACAGGCAAGGTTTACCCGCTCAAGGTCCTGTCGATCGTGCTCTCGATCGCGCTGGCCCGGTTATCCTGGCGGTTCATCGAGCGGCCCTTGCTGTCCCTGAAGGACCGGTTCGCGTACGCGGCGGAGGGTGCAACCAATCCGGCGCGCGCCAGAACCGCTTGCGGACGGCTCGCACACTGATTGAATATCGTAAGGTCCGCTGTGCGGACCAAATGGCCGAGTCATCGGACCCCACGGTGAACCGTCCGCCCGAAGACCGCTCCAATGGGGCGGCAATCGGGCGGGCGCCCCGTCGGCATGGATCGGAGATACGTCAGTACTCGTCGATCTCTGATGGCATCTGACCCGCGAGGCCAAGCGGGTCGGAAAAGCCAAGGTACTGGATTGTGCCGTCATTCGCGAGGAGGTACTGCTCCGTGTAGTCGCTCCCGAAGGCGGTCGGAACGTCGCAGGTGGGGACCACGGAGACTGTCACGAGGGTACCCTGTCCATTGGAGCCAAGGGCCTCAACGAGCCCCTGCCAGCCGAGCACGGTGTAGTTGGCGATGACCCACGCGAAGTAGTTCGTTCGGTCGTTGGGGACCGGAGCATAACCGGTCAACTGATTCGCTGCCTGTTGGTACAGGGCCAAGGTCTGGGGGTCAAGGTTGAGTGACTCGTCGACGTAGACGGGAAAAGTTGGGACGCCTGGGTCAGACATCAGGGCGTTTTGCATGGCTCCGGCTACTGGCGGAATCACTCCCTTGGGCTGGATTGTGAGGACTGATGGGGCCCGGCCCCGCCGGGCGAGTGCTGACGCTTGCCGTCGAGCCGACGACCCCCAGCGCGGCCTCTGTCCGAGCGCCTCGCAAGTGGCCAGACAGATCCCCACGAGACACGCGGCGATCGCGAAAGAGGCTGAGACTTTGCGCATCTGGAGTTCTCCACATCCTGGGAATTCAGTTCGAGTTCGGATCGTGCTCATAGTGGTACAGCGTATCGCTTTCCTTGACGGTGCCGACCGTGAAGCTTGGGCTCAGTGGACAATCGATTTCGTTGCCGCATGGGTCCCAGAACACCAGCCGGAGAGACTGCTTCGCTGTCCGCACGACCCCCACAGCGTGGAGCTGCCATCCCACCGCGCCCCTTTTCTTCATGTCGAGGATCATATTCTGGCTCAGCTCGAAGCGATTGCTCGGCTTGCCAAAGGGCGGACCCCAGCCGCTGTCCTTGAGGATCTCCTTTTCGCCAGGCTGATTGCAAATGTGTTCAAGCCGTTCCTGCGGGTAACCACCCAGATAGCCGACCGGCTGGCCCTGGCAGAATACAGTGAACCAGATGGGGATGGACTGCCCGATATAAACGGACACCCTGTCACCGGCATACACCGCGACACCGTCGGGTTTCGAAACCGAGACCGACGTAGTGGGGGTCTCTGGAGGCGGTGTATAGGGCTTGCCACCGGGCCCAGGTACTGATTGGTAGACGATCTTGCAACGAACGGTAAATGAACCAGGAACGCCTTCGTACACGCTGTCTTGGACCTGCGTGTTGTTGGCGCTCAATGGACCCCAGTTGCCCGGGCACGAGTCGAACTGATACTCCCACGTGTAGGAGGCGACTGGACCCGCCAAGCCCGTCAGAGAGTAGGTGCACGCGCTCCCGTACACAATGGGCCCAGTCGGATTCTTAACAATTGCCGCCCCCCCCCCCCCAAGCGTCGTGAGGTGCGGCGGATGCCCAGCGAAAGGGCGATGAAAAGCCCGAGATGCCTTGCCATCGGCGTCGCTCCAGCGGTCGAGAGTTGCTGTCAGATCGTTGACAACGGGGAATCATAATGCCACATCGGGGACACGTCAAGCCAATTCCTCCGGCACTTCGCGAGTCTTCCAATACCTCCTAACCCCCACGGAACCGAGATCTGGGAGGCGCGAATTGCCGGTTGCGGTTCGCACTCAGGGAGCCCCCGCGGCGAGCGTTCCCCCTGCAACGGGGAGTCTGCGGGTTCCGCAGGGGCGGGACCTCAGGCCTCCGCGTTCGCGGCGTTCAAGAGGGCCTTCATGTAAGCAAATCCATAGGCCGTCTGCGTGGTGTTCCCGCCCACCATTCCCGGACTGTGGTCGAGGATCACGATGCCCGAGAAATGCACGTCCCGGAGTGCTTTCATGATCTTGTACATATCGTAGTATCCATTGTCCATGAACGTCTCGACGAAGTGCGGCAACGGCGCGGTGACGTTGCGGAAGTGGATCTTCCAGATCTTCCCGGCCCCGAAGTGACGGATCATCTCGACGGGGTCTTTCCCCGTGATCTGGCGTCCTCCTTCGAGCCAGGTGCCGCAGCACAGGCAGATTCCCACGTTGGGACTGTTCGCGATCTCCAGCGCGCGCTTGTAACCCTCGAAGCTGCTGAAAATGCACCGGGGAACACCGGCGAGCATCGGAACGGGCGGATCGTCGGGATGGATGCCGATCCGCACGCCGACCTCTTCCGCGACCGGGGCGACCTGCCTGATGAAATAGGTGTAATTGTCCCAGATCTCTTCCTTCGAGAAGACGCGGCCATGGGAAAGCGGTTCCCTCCACGTCTTGCCGGCCCAGAATCCTCTCTTGTTGGGGCTGGCCAGGTCGAATTCCCGGGCCCAGGCTCCGCGGACAAGGGCGCGGCCGCTGCTCCAGATTCCGTTGCCCATATGTGCGTACGTTGTGTAATACACACCGGCCGCGCTCAGGCCGCGGAGGTACTGCTTGTACTGGGCGATCTTGGCGTCCCGCCCGGGGAGGTTGAGCGTGACCTCCGGCATGTTGTGGACGTCGGTGTTGCCGATGTTCCAGACCGTGATGCCGGCGTCGGCATACCGCTTGACGATCTGACGAAAGCCCTCGGTGGTCCGCAGGTCGGGCGTCGATCCCACGCTCACATACGCGGCATCGATCTGCTTGAGAAACCGAAGCTGCTCGTCTGACGGCCGAGCGGAAGACTGAACACACAGCTTGATCCCAGGCACAATCTTTCGGCCGCCAGCCGGTATTGGTGCGGCCGGACCGAGCAATGCCGCGGCGCCATAGGTCCCGGCGAGCGCCAGCTTGCCAAACTCCCGGCGGTCCGGATGGAATGCAGCCTGGTCCGCCCCTTGTTTCGCCTCGCGATCGGTCATCGGTTCATCTCCTACTGGCTGGTTCATCTCGCGACAGTGGTCCATCCGCGGCAACGGGCTTCCCTTGCCTCCCCCACGATACACCGACGAGAACGCGATCTGAAGGGATTGAGGAATAGCGGTGCCTGACAGGGCCCAGGGAACGGCCGGCGCGAGCGAGTTGTGTCATTCAAGCGCGAGCGAGACGCCAGCGTTTTCGAGCTGTTTCTCGATCACCATGGTGCTCACCTTGAATTCTCGACTCAATTCCTCGATTGTGTAGCGATCCGCGGGGAGAGACTTCACGCGGCTCGCGAGCGCTTTTTGTGGTGCCAGCAATTCTGCTGCAAAAGCCCTCGAAGCTTTTTGGTCCCAGGAATACGCGTCCGTAACAAGACGCTGGCTTTCATGGATGGTCACGAGCGCATGGTAGACGCTTCTCGCGGTCAGGAACCGTTGGCTGGTCTCGATCGACGGGCGCGGCCCCGCACTGACGACGGCACCGCCGGGCGCCTGCCCAACAATCGCCCGAATACCATCCCCGGGAACGTGGTTTCGATCCTGGATCTGAAACTCGGCTCCCATGATGGATCGGGCAACGTCCTCCGCGGACGCGATCGGGACCGCGGCATCGAGCTTGGCTGCCTCACGCACTCTGCGAGCGAGCCGGTAGCCGAACTGATGAGGGGAAAGCTCGAGTTTGGAGAGGTCGAACGAATACACGGACGAGGTTGGCCCCAGATGCAATTCCCTGCTCATCCTCGTGACCCACTCCCACTGCGTCTGGACCGAATCGGGTCGAGCCAACTCCGTCAAATCGCTCACGAGCGCGCTCTCGGGGAAGTCGATCGTCTCCTCGAGAAATCGGGAAAGTTCGTCGGTCATTTCGCTTCGGTCATACGGATCAAGGCCCATTCGTCCGGCAAGAGTACAGAAGTGCTGCTCTTCAGAATCGGCACCCTGAATCGCTCGCCATTGAGCGCGTAGCTCGCTGACGCGGTCGTCTTCCAGGTCCGTGACGCGGTCTAAGACGGCCCCAATGAATTGAGCAAAGGATTCCTGAGTTGCGGGGGAGTCCAGGCCGTCTGCTCCTTCCGAGACGAACTCGCCGGGCATATTAGGCATTGAACCCGGGGTGTCCGTGCGCCACTCGGCACGAAGGCTTTGGCCGTCATGAAAAAGGTACAGCGCCGGCAGCAGAAGCGCCGAGTCCGCCGATCGTAGGCAATGACGACTGAGCCACTTGAACTGCTTTGGGTTGGCGGCGGCGACGGGGAGCGTATCCAAGCATGGTAAGTCGTTCAAGAGTGACCACCAGTTTTGCGCTAACCATTCCGCGATGGGAAACGCGGGAACGTACAGCCGGGTCCGTTCACTTTGAAGCGATTTGTCCCATATTCTCGATACGACTCGCGAACCGACCCGGATTTCGAGGGAGCACCAGGTCTGCCGCTCAACAGGATCGGCGGCCGCTGGCTGATCAATCGGGTCGAACGATAGGAATATTGACACGTGGCGCTGCCTCCAACCTCTCCGCAGGCGCTGGATACTGCCGCGGATCGTTCAGGGGAAAGCCGTGATTTCGCACTTCGCCTCGTCCGCGCGCAAGGCTGGTTCACCAGCCGGCGATCTGTAAGATTTGTGAATTCGATTGCCGGTGTATGTCACGGGCGCGGCCACCTCGTCGGGAGTACCAACATCCTCCGGCCAGTCACAGATCTGACCGCGCTTGATTCCACCTTGATGCTGTGGTCTTCTGGGCATCACTCGATTGTAATTGATGGAGGAATCCCTGTCTCCACTCCTGTGCCTGGGCTCCCGTTCTGGGCAACACTTTTGATGTCGTATACAATAGCGATTGTCTCAGCCATTCCTCCGCGGCGTCGTTGCTCTGGAGATCGGATCGTCTTTTCTTCGGCAAGGTCATCAACGATGGCAACCGTCACGATCGAAGTCCCTGACGAAGCGTTGGCGACGCTGCACCGTTCGCCTCATGAGCTGGGCCGCGAGATGCGTCTGGCCGCGGCCATGGTCTGGTATACCCAGGGGCGTATTTCCCACGAGAGGGCCGCTGCTTGCGCGGGGGTGAGCCGGATCGATTTCATCGACGCGCTCGCGGCGGCGAAGTTGCCCGCTTTCCGTGTCGGCGTTGACGAACTGATGGAGGAGGTCGAACTTGCCCATCAGGCGGATCGTGAACACATCGCCCCTGGTGTTCCTCGTCCGGGCAGGTCTCGCGGAGATGCTCCGGGAGGGGACCAATGAGGTTGTTGTACCAGAACCAGTCCTCCGTGAACTCCAGGCTCATGGGATGGATGATCCCACAGTAAAGGCGATTTACGAGCAGGATTGGATCAGCCTGGTCCCGGTGCCGACGATCGACGCTGAAATTGCGACCTGGGAGCTTGGAGAGGGGGAATCCTCGGTCCTGACCCTGGCGAAGTCCGAGCCCGGGGCCTGGGCAGTCATCGACGACGATGAGGCGCGTCGGCGCGTCGGTGTGCGCGCAGCCTGAGCATTCCAGTCATCGGTACTCTGGGGCTTGTTCTCCTCGCCAAGCGAGTTGGTCGGATCTCTCTCGCACGTCCCGTCGTCGAGCGGTTGCGAACTTCGGGCATGTACCTCTCGGACGTCGTGATCAACCAGGCGCTGGAGCGGGTGGGAGAATGAGGAGTCGGGGGCTTTTGGGGGGTCGGGTCTACTTTTGGAACAAGAATTGCCCGGCACCAATTCTCCTGCTGACCTCGTTGCCATGGGAGTCTTACCGCAACCACATACACCGACGATCAGCCCCAGCATCCCGCCGCACAGTCAACTCATCTCGGCAAGGCACCGGCTCCATTTTCCGACACGGTCTCGACACCCCCGGGGAGCAGGCCGACCAGCTCGAAGCTCACTCACGCAATCCCGATGCCGGCCTTGTCCAGACCTTGAGGATGTGGTGGAGTTGTACCCGTCTGGGTTCGAGTCCCGTCCTCGGTAGCCCGTCGGCCGCGATGCGCCCTCACTCCACCCGCGTGAGCTCGAGCAGCTTGACCCCGTGGCCGGAGATCGTCAGCTTCAGGCTGCCTCGGGTTTCCTCCAGGTATTTTTGCCGCCAGAGGTCGCGGCTGGAGCAGTTCGACAGCGCCATCGGCTCATTTAGAGCGGTTTGCAGTCGGCTTGCGCACTCATTGAATATCGTAGGGTCCGCTG
>JBMFUH010000357.1:0-6823 GCA_049966735.1 Isosphaeraceae bacterium | reverse complement strand
TCTTGAGTTCCGACGAAACCCGATCGAATTTTTCCTGGATGCTCCGCTGGTCGTCCCGCATGCTGGAGGACTCGTCAAACAGCCAGACAACCGTGAGCTTGTGGTCCTTGAGGTGTCGGAGGATCTCACGAGCGAGCTGGTCCAGGGCCGCGCCGATGTTCTGCACATCGAAAACCGGATCGCCCGCGATCAACCCTTTACCGTAGAGTTCCGCCGCGGCGGCGACGGGAAGAGTGTTCAGGGCTGACTGGTGAATTCCAGCAATGCTGATGTTGTTGGGAAGACTGTTTCTTTCATTGATCCCCTTCTTGCCCGAACCTCGAAATCGCGGGGTTGAAGAGGGTGTTCCACCGCCGAAAGCGGCGGCGACCACCACGCCTCCTCCATCATCGCCCTCTGGGGCGGCGTCCATTGGCGACTGAGCAACGTCGATGACCTTGCCACCGTGTTCGGAGCCAATGGCCTGGTCACGCGGCATATCAATTGGATCAGCCCATATGTTCATGTCTTCACGTTCACCGTGACGATAGCCTGCCAGCGCGGAATCGAAATTGATCGGTTTCTTGTCCCGATCTTGGGCCGTGAAGGTCGCGGCCGCAAGCGCCGTGAGGATGACGACATGAACGAGCAGCGACACACTCCATGCGGGAAGGAGATGATGAAGTCGGCGGCGCCGCCGCTTCCGCGGCCTTAACCTGGGAGCCTTCGGGGAGGGCGCTGCTTCTGCCGAGGAAGGGTTTTCAGATTGGCCGTGAGGCGTCGACCACGGGTGCATCCGCGGAGGGCCATTCGCTTTCTTGCCGCCGTCTTCCTGGGCGCTGTCGATCGCGACCGTACTTGCCAGCGCTGAGTCGTTCCCGACTGGTTGACTGCCCAAGTCCTTGCCGGAACTCGTGGCGCGGATCACGGGCAGAGAAGTCGGCGCCAGGGAAACCGTCCTGGGCGCAAGATCGGCCTGAGACGCGGGCGACGTCCGCGCGCCCTTGGTCGATTGTTGCGTTGGCTTGACGACAGGGTCTCGTCCTGGCGCGACCACGACGTCACGAGTGACGACTTCATCCGAGGAGGGGGAGGGAAGCACTAGGTCCATATCGCATGATTCCCTTTTGATTTTTAGACGTCAGGATTCCAATCCCCTCGATGACGATTCCGACAGCAAGGACGCGTGTGATGAGACCCGAACTTGGAACGAGGAGCAAACGTTCAGAGTATGTGAAAAGAACCGTCGAATGCAACGAGAAAGTTGTGGCTCGAGACGATCGTGCCGCTCACGGGATCGTTACACGGCGGTTGTCCTAGAGCTTGGGAGGAACCACAGCCTTCTGCTCTGGCATCTTGCGAGTCTTCTCTTGCCGAGCGATTTCAGGATCCGTGCTTCGCCTGGGGGGCGGCACATACGTTTCCACCCACCTGAATCCCAATGGGTATTTCAGTTCTCTTTGAGCCAGCAGAGCCCAGGGAGTGTCCGGGTGCTCCTGGATCACACGATGAAGTAATCGGTCCGCGTCATGTGCGGCTGTCGCCGCCTTTTCACTGTACTGGATGGCTGAATCGGCAACGAGCTTCCACGCATTGGCCCGGGGACTCTTGAACTTCGGAGGGGCTTTCTTCAGTCGGGCGCAGGCCCAGTTGTACTCGTAGCAGCGGACTTTCATGGCGAGCAATCGTCCCCGGATCAAGTCATAGTGAGCCTGCCACCGTCT
The DNA here is from genome assembly GCA_049966735.1 of Isosphaeraceae bacterium. Classification (GTDB taxonomy): domain Bacteria; phylum Planctomycetota; class Planctomycetia; order Isosphaerales; family Isosphaeraceae; genus Aquisphaera. Next base: position 5,120 of record JBMFUH010000357.1, on the reverse strand, counting down.
GGATGTCTCGCGGCTACGGAGCTTTGCCACGGCCGTGATCGGACCAAGCGCCTCCTCGATCGTGTACGCGGTGCGCTCCGCCAGGGCCTGATTGGCTGCCAAGACACTCCTGAAATCAGGGCTGTCTACCGCGGGGAAGTTCAGCGCTGGCATTCCTGGCAATCGTTGCTGAGTGACCTGGCTAGCATGGATGACGGCTTGTCGAAGCGGGGAATTACGGATTGCTTGTTCATACTGGTCCCGCCGCACCCAATCGGGTTTATATTCCCTCATTCGCATGGGATCGAAGCCCATGCGGTGTTCGGTAAACCGGGTCACGAAGTAGATGCCTCCCGTTGCAATTGCTAGTCGAGAGAGTGCATAGGGGCCGAAACCCGCTTCCACGATGTCGTACTGAGATCCGTTATACCAAAATGGCAGATGGATTTGCTCGATCATCGCACTCTCCGGTCCTTGATCAACCTCCTGGTGGGGGAAAACTCGCTTGGTCTTGGGGTCGACATAGTCGATATATCCCTTGACTCGCCCGAAGAGGGCCTGGGATCCCAGGACGTAAACGGGGACCTTTGCTTGCGAAGCGCGCTCGACGGCTTCCTCAAGCCGGTTTTCGTCATTACCAGTCTCGTCGGTGACCACGATGATCATCGGGTGGTAGACCCGCCCCGACTGGTCCTTGTAGCGGCCCCACCGGTTGATGATTTCCGCGACAGTCGTGAAGGTGAGTTCAACCCCTGATCCATCAGTGGGCACGCTGCTGATGGCTTCGAGAATCTCTGATAGCTCCGCGGTGGGCTTCGGGGTCATCGCCTTGCGATCTTGACCGAACGCCACGATCAGCGTGAGCAGGCCCTTGTCCGCCGTCAAGTGGTTTTCATCAAGCTGGCTGATATGCGTGTACACGGTCTCGATGTGCTTCGTCAGTCGTTCCCGCTCCTGCTCCAGGCTGGCTGAGGCATCGAAGGCCCAGACAACCAGAGTTCTTCCCCGCTCCAACCGACGAAGAATCTCCGTGGCGATTCGGTCGACCGCTCCTTCAACTCCGCCTGTGGCCTCGACGCCGTCGCCTTTGATGGAGACTGTCTGCGATAGCATCATCGCCTTGGGGACAATCACTTCCGTGGCGCGCCGGACGTCGAGGGGCGTCAACTCTGTCGTCGCGCTTCCCACCTGCCTCGAATCAGCACTCGAGACTGGCGTGGCGGGGGAACTCGTTATGGAGCTAATCGCCGTCGCGAGAACGGGTGCGAAGGGCCCCGCCGCCGGCTCCGCGGCGGGAGGATCAGAGCTTTGATCCAGGTCTTGAAACGTGGAATCGGAGAGCGCCAGTGCGCTGTCCACGACCTGGCTTTTGAACTCCGTGTGCACGACCTTTTGAACTTGGCGGCTGGCCAGAGCCAGTAGAACCAGGAAAAAGGCGTGAGCAGTGAGGCTTGCCAGATAAGCTGGAATCCCCATCTCGAACTGGTTTCTCACGAATCTGTTCGCCCAGGGAACGTCTCGGAATAATTTTCGGAGCAGTGCAGCCAACACGTTCTCGTCTCCTCGGCTTCAGAGGCCCCTCTTCTTCTGGTCCCTGGAAGCCAGGTTCCCGGAGCTAACCCGCTGCCGACCTGTCAACACTTCATTGCCAATGATACGTAGGTCCGGCCACTGCCACCGTGACACATTGCGTCTCCACCACGGATCGAGAGCAACCCATCGATTCAATCATACTCAGACATGGCTCCGAAGACAATGCCATCGAGCGGTGGAGCTTGAGTGTCGTCTGAAATCTCCATCCGGCAAGTCAAGCCCAGCAGGGGGCATGATCCCCTTCTGGATCTCGCGTCGCAATCCATGCACTCGCACCCGCGAATCGTAGTGATGATCTTTGTGAAATCTCCTTGGTGGGTCCGGTGCAGGTCGGTATAATTCGCCAAGCTCCGGTCTGGTACGCGAATTCTCAACTCGTTGGCGTTCAACGCCCTGAAGTCTGTCCGTGTTGCCAGGGACCGATGGAGCCGCGGATGAAGCCAGAGGGCCCGTGACGTTTGCTGAACTGACGGCTAACCACTCGCTGCCAAGGACGGGAAGGTCTTCTAAAATGCACGCACCCGTGAACGTCAATCTTCTCCTTGGCCTGGTGGCGATCGTCGCGGTGGTTTCCACGCTGCTGGGGATCGTTGCCCTGGCGTGGGTCACCCGGCCAAGTCGGGGCCGTCGCATGCTTGCGGCAGGCGCGTTCACTCCTCCGGTAACCGTTTTCAAACCGCTCAAGGGGCTGGACGAGGAGCTGGAAGAGAACCTGCGCAGTTTCTTCCAGCTCGATTATCCGGTCTACCAGTTGCTTTTCGGGGTCGCCGAGGAGAATGACCCGGCCATCGGCGTGGTGCGAGCCTTGATGGTTGAGTTCCCCGACCAGGATGCCCGGCTGGTCGTGGGCTGCCCGGCGTTCGGCCTCAACCCCAAGGTCGAAAACCTGGCCTCCCTGGACCGCTATCGCAAGCACGACGTCATCCTCATCTCCGACTCCAACGTGCGGGTCAAGCCAGCTTACCTGCGAGAAACCGCCTGCTACCTGGCCGAGCCGGGTGTGGGACTGGTGACCAATCTTTTCGCCGGCGTGGGCGACGCCTATTCCGGCGCGACCATGGAAAACCTTCAGCTCAACGGCTACATTGCCGCCGGCATGGCGCTCGCGAGCGTGATGCGCGTCACCTGCGTGGTCGGCAAGTCGATGCTGATGCCGGTCAAGGTAATGGAGGCGATCGGCGGGTTTGCCCGGGTGCGCAACCTGCTGGCTGAAGACCAGGTGATCGGTGTGCTGGTGCGGAAGGCAGGCTACTCGATCCGCCTCTCGCATCACGTGATCGACAACGTCAACCGCCGCCGAGGGTTCAACTGGTTCCTGAACCGGCACTCGAGGTGGTACAAGATCCGCCGCCGGATGGCCCTATCCACGTTTCTGGCCGAGCCGATGGCCAACCTCGCCACCGTGGGCCTGGTCTGGGCATTCTCGGGCGAGTCGGGAATTGCCTGGGGCGGTCTCGTCGGACTCGTGGGCCTGGGCATGGTCCGCGACGCCTTGCAAACGCGCTGGCTCTCCGGCCGCTTCCCACGACTCCGGCAGTTGCTCTTCAGCCCGATCAAGGATTTCCTCCTTCTGCCACTCTGGTTCGACGCCATGGTCAATTCTCGCGTCCAGTGGCGCGGCCACCGGTTCCACGTGGGACGGCTCACCCGACTCCGCGAAGCCAGAGCTTCTCGTGACGTCCGCCGCCGCGTGCGCCGGGTTCGCAAGTTCCGATCGCGGCGCGGCGCCACGGGTCATGACCAGGGCAGCGGAGGCTCCACGGGCCAAAACCTCAGTTCCCGGCTCCGGTTCTGGTCCGAGTCTCCCCGGAATCCCAGCGACCGGAAAAATCCCTCTTGAATCGCGGGGACAATCTTCCAATCATTGGCGGAGTGCGTTCCTTTCGACACCTGAGGCCCTTGGGGTGAAAGAGGTCTCTTGATGGAAGAAGACCCTGGCGCATCGGAATCCGATGCATCCTCCGTTGCCCAAGCCAGAGCGATGAATGCTCTGCCCGGTCGAGGGCGCCTCTCTCGCGATGCGGGGGCCCACCCCGCTTACCATTTTTGTTCGTCTCGTTATTCCCTTGTCTCCGTCTGGGTCTTGCTGATCCTCTTCTTGAGTCTCGCCGTGCGGACCCCCGCCCGGGGCAACGGCCTGGACCACGTGCGCGCATCCGCCACCCTGCGCTACGGCAGCGACATGGAAGGGGGCGGCCCGTACGCCTATCCCGACCCCAATTCACCGAGCGAGGTCACCGGCTTCGAGGTTGAATTGATGGGGATGCTCGCCCAGGAACTGGGCGCGAGGCCCAAGTTCCGCCAGGGACAGTGGGACGTCCTGCTCCAGCTTCTGGACCTGGGGCAAAGTGATGTGGTCGTCAACGGTTACGAATGGACCGAAGCGCGGGTGCGCGACCACCTGGCCACCCGGCCGTACTACATCTATCAACTTCAGTTGATGGTTCCGCGCGGCAGCGCCCTCCATACCTGGGACGACCTCAAGCGGCCCAAACCGGGCGGCCCCTGGACTGTTGGGGTGCTCGCTGGCTCCGCGGCCGATACCTTCTGCGCCGAGCAAGGGGGTGGCAACGTCCGCGTGATCCAGTTTTCCGGCGCCACTGACGCCATGACCGCCGTGCGGAACGGCCAGTACGACGCCACACTTCAGGACCTGCCGGCGGCTCGATTCTATATTGACCGCTATCCGGGCCTGGAGCTGGCCGGCCCCCCCGTCTCGCACGGCTACTACGTGATCTACACGAGGGCCCGGGACCAGGCGCTCCGTGACGCGCTCGACCAGGCCCTCGGGCGGCTGGTCGCACGTGGAGAGCTGCGCCGGCTTTATGAAAAGTACGGCATCTGGACCGAGGCCCAGCTTGAACTGGAGGGTTTCTCAGGTCCGCTGGCGGTCGTGAGCAGTCAACCGGCCGAGCGCGGTTGGGGGCTGGTGAGCCGCTATGGCAGCCGTCTGCTCTGGGCCGCGATGGTGACCATCGTCCTTTCAATCACCTCGATGCCGCTGGCGATGGCGGTCGGACTGGTGCTGGCCATTGCCCGGGTGTACGGGCCGGCACCCTCGCGGGCTCTCGTGACCGGCTACGTGGAGCTGATCCGCGGCACGCCGCTGATGCTACAGCTCTTCGTCCTATTCTACCTGCTCAAGCTGCCGCCATGGGTAGCCGGGATTGGCGGGCTGGCGCTGAACTACTCGGCTTACGAGGCCGAGATCTATCGCGCGGGGCTCGCCGCGATTCCCGTCGGCCAGCTCGAAGCGGCGCTCGCTCTGGGGATGTCGCGGGGCTTGGCACTGCGGCGGGTGATCATTCCCCAGGCCGTGCGGATCGTGATTCCGCCGGTCACCAACGATTTCATCGCCCTGTTCAAGGACACCTCGGTCTGCTCGGTCATCACGTTGATCGAGCTGACCAAGGAGTACTCGATCCTGGCCAACAGCACTGGCGGAGCCATCGAGTTCGCGATGGCCGCGGCCATGCTGTACATGTTCATGAGTCTTCCGCTGTCCTGGTTTTCACGATGGTCCGAGAGGAGGTTGGCCTCCGGGGATG
>JBMFUH010000356.1:0-6836 GCA_049966735.1 Isosphaeraceae bacterium | reverse complement strand
GTATGCGGTAGGGACCGACCGGATGCAGGAAGTCGGCGATGATCAGATCTTCCATCAGGTACTGGAACCGCTCCAGTCGATCGACGATTTCCTGGTCGAAGAGTCCGCGAAACCGCAGATCGAGCGCCCGGACGACGGTGTCGACGAGTCCGCGCTCCAGCGGCAGCAGAGGGACGGGGCTTTGTGGGCGGAAGGTCAGGCGCGTACCTAGCCAGTCAACATCCAGTCCCAGACCGTCATCGCCATCGACGATCCGGAATGTCAGCTCATCGGGCGAGCCGTCCCAGTCGATGAAGCTGCGGTCTCCCTGGATTTCCAGCAGTGTGTCGGGGAAGAAGTGTTCGAGGGTCCTGCGCAGGAGGGACTGATAGAGTCCCACGACTCGCGAGATGGGACCACCGGGTCGTTCGCCTCGAGCCAGCAAGGGATGCTCCAGAATCGGGGACGCCTGGTCGAATCGCAGAGTCACTGCCGGAGAATCTATTTTAGCTGTTCGTTCCATGTTCCGCATTCCGCTCCGTCTGAGACTGGCTGGTTCGAGTTTCCGGGGAGTGGGCATTGCCCCCTGAGGCGGAAGGAGAGAATAACACGATGCTCGATCTTGACGATTGGAGAAACTCCGCGGTAGGTAGAATTTTCGGGTTTTGCTGAAGGATCGGGGCCATCCGCGCCGATGAACGTGGGAAGAATGCGGAATTGGTCCTCCTCCTCTTCCTCCTGCTCCTCATCCGGAATGCGGAATTGAATTCTGCCCTTCCGCGTTCCGCATGCAGCTTGTAGCATTCCGCACTCCGCACTTGGCATTTGCCTCATTCCGCACATGGAATTTGACATTTGGCATTTGGCATTCCGCATTTTGGAGGCTGGATGACCACGCGTAGGAACTGGATTCGCCGGGGACTCTGTGTCTGTCTCGTGCTCCTGGGAGCGGAACAGCTCTGGAGACACGGCCACGATTACGTCTTGCCACGCGAGTTCGCGGTCGTCGAGCCGGGCAAGATCTACCGGGGAGGCTGGCAAAAAGACTGGCCAATGCGGCGGATCGTCAAGAACTACAAGATCAAGACCATCCTAGCCCTGGCACATCCCGACGACCATCCCCTGTCGGTGAGCGAGCGAGCACTGGCCCAGGAACTGGGAGTCCGCTGGATTCATATCCCGATCGTGGATCAACGAGCGGAAGAGAACGCCAAGACGCTGGCGGACCTGCTGGATGAAGCCGCCGACGTGATTGCCGATCCCCAGAATCAGCCGATCTTCTTCCACTGTCATCATGGACTGAACAGGGCGTCGATGGCCCAGATCGCCTACCGCGTCAAGAATTGTGGGTGGACGCTTGATCAGGCAACCGACGAGGTCGCCAACACGGTGGGGCTGGTGAAGGTCACCCACGGTCCCGACTACCGGCAAATGGTGCATTACTATGATACTCACATCCTGCCGCTGCGGCGGGCACGCTCGCTTTCGGCTCGGTAGTGGGCAGTGGATAGTGGGCAGTAGGCAGTGGGCAGTGGGCAGTAGGCAGTGGGCAGTGGGCAGCCGAATCTCCCGCTCGTACTCGCGCCGGCCTTCCCCTGTACCTCCCACGCCGGGGCACCTGGTCCGCACAGCGGACCCTACGAACTGATGCGTTCTTGATTCCCCGGCTGGTTATCCTAGAATTTCGAGTCGAAATTCTCGCCAGGGGCGGTTCCACAGTCGGCGCGGTCAGAGACCCTCGCCGAACGATGAGAAGCAACTGGCAAGTGGCAATTAGCAACTGGCGGTGGTGACACCGGCCCTGGGAGGTCACTCGATTGAACATCCGTCCAGCTCGTGTTGGCGACGTTCCCGCGATCTATGACCTGATTCGAACCTTCGCCGAGCGGAAGCTGATGATCCGCAGGTCGATGGGAGAGCTGTACGAGTCGATCCGCGAGTTTCTGGTGGCGGTCGACTCGGGGAATCGGGTCGTCGGATGTGTGGCCCTGCACGTGTTCTGGGAAGATCTGGCCGAGCTGAAGTGCCTGGCAGTGGCCGAGGAAGTGCAAGGGCAGGGGGTAGGCCGGCAACTGGTTGACGCCTGCTGGGAGGCGGCTCGAGAACTTGACATCGACTCGGTGTTCGCGCTCACCTACTCGGTGAGCTTCTTCGAGCACTGCGGCTATCACCAGATCGACAAGGCCGAGCTGCCGCACAAGATCTGGAACGAATGCGTGCGTTGCCCGCTGTTCCCGAGCTGCCAGGAGGTTGCACTCATCCGGACGCACTCGCTCAGCCGGTTGGCTGTCGGAGGCGCCCTGGAACTCGAGCCGGCGCGAGCTGTCTAGTGTTTTGTGTTTCGTGTTTTGTGTTTTGTTGACTGGCTATACATCGAATTCCCAAAACTGAACACCAAACACCAAACACCAAAGTCCATGATCAGCCAACGCGGCCGACTGACGATCTCGAGCGTGCTCGTGGGGCTGGCGGCCCTAGCGGTCCTCCTGGCCAGCGAGCCTCGGCTGGCAATGGTCTGGGACGAGGGTTACACACTGGGCCGCGAGGCACGTCTGCGCACCTGGTTCCGGGCCCTCCGCGATCCCGCTGCCTTTGCGGTTTCCTGGCAGCCCCCGGCTCTGGAGCTGGTCCAGCAGGTGGGTACCCCGCCGCCCAGGCGAGAGCAGGTCGACAGCCGGGCCAAGCTGATCTTTGATCCCCAGGTTGTGGCGTACTTCTGGCCCTTCGCGCGGGAGGAGCCGCACGGTCATCCTCCCTTCTACGCGATGCTCGGGCTCTTGGGAGACCTGCTCGCGCCCGGCTGGCAAGAGCTGCCTCGCGCCCGGCTGGGACCGATGCTCCTCTTCTCGCTCACGGCTGGCTTTCTGTGGATGTTCCTGGCGGAGCGCTGGGGCTACTGGGCAGCGGTCGGAGGAGTCGCCGCCTGGATCTTCCAGCCCAGGCTCTTCGGCCATGCTCATTACGCGGCCTACGATGCGGTGTTGACCTCGCTCTGGGTTCTGTCGATCGTGGCCTTTGCCCGCGCCATCGAGGTTTCCGCGAATCCCAGGCGAGATATTGTCGGCTGGCTGGCGATCGTCGGTTTTGCCCTGGCCCTGGGCGCTGCGCTCGCCACCAAGCTCACGGGATGGTTTCTGCCCGTTCCCTACCTTCTCTGGACTGCGTGGACGCGTGATCGCCGCGCGACGCGGGTGCTTCTTTTCAGTTTGCCCCTGGCCTGCCTGGTCCTGCTGCTGCTCAACCCTCCCTGGTGGACCGAGCCGGTCGCGGGTCTCTGGCGATTCTGGCGGTCCAACCTCACACGCGGCCGGACCCAGCCAATTCCCGTCGAATTCCTGGGGACCATCTACCAGACGCCCAACGAGTCGCTCCCCTGGTACAACACCCTGGTCTGGACAGGGATGGTCACTCCTGTCGGGTTCCTCTTGCTCGCCCTGGCGGGAATGGTGCGGGTGATCCGCTGCCGACGGACAGAGCCGCTCGGCCTCTTGATCTTGTGCCACTGGCTGCTTTTGATCGTCCTTCGCGCCTTGCCTCACACTCCGGGCCATGACGGAGTTCGCATGTTCTTGCCCGCATTCGGGATGCTGGCACTCCTGGCGGGCCTGGGGGGCAGGCAACTGTGGGACTGGCTCGGGCGTGGGGCCCGGGTAGCGGTCGTGGCGGCCGTCACGGAAGGGGTGCTGAGCGTCCTGGTCATGATGCCGGTGCCGCTCTCCTATTTCAGCCCCCTCGTGGGGGGGCTGCCCGGCGCTGCAAGTCTAGGTATGGAACCGACTTACTACTGGGACGCCCTGGACGGCGAGGCGCGAGCCTGGCTGAGAAGTCACACGGGGCCGAGTCAGACCATCCAGTTCGCCACGTTCCCGACGTCCTGGTTTTACCTGCGCCTGATTGGCGAACTTCCCCGGGTTTGCTCTCGCTTCGATCCGGGGCGACCAGTCTGGTATGTCGTGCAAAACCGTCCAGGCGCTTGGCTGCCCGTCGACCGTCGGCTCGTCGAGCTTTCGACCCCCGCATTTGAAGTGAGGAAACTCGGCGTGCCGCTGGTCTGGGTTTTCCCGTACATCGAGACGGAACGGAGCCACCGCCCTTTTCAACAAGACAGATCCGAGTAACGCGGTCGGACGTGAGAGTCGTGTGGCTCACGTCCGGCCAGCGCTTCTCGGGAACATGCCTTCACGATCGCGCATGGCCGGAGCATGCGTTCAAGGAATCAAGCGGGGACGGGAGGGATCGACTCAGTGCTGAGCCGAAGCCTGGGGTGAGGAGTAGGTCGGTGCGGAGTAGGCGACAACTTCGCCGCAAGGAGCCGGAGCGCAGACCCTGGCCTTCTTGTGGAAACAGCCGCCCATCCTCCGGCCCCTGGCGCGGGAGAACATCCCGCAACGCTGCCTGGGGGCGCAGGTCGTCGTGCAGACTGGAGCAGGAGCAGGACAGCATGCGGGTTCAACGACCACGCAGGGAGTGCTGGGAGCAGGTGCACATGTGCACCGCTTCTTGTGGCAAGCTTGGGCGCTGCCAACCAGGACGATTGACCCGACGAATCCCGCGACGAGCAGGGTCAAAAGGTAACGTTTCATGGATGGATCTCCTTGTGAAAACTGCCGGCCGACGAGAATACGCACCCGCCCTCCGGCAAGCTCAGACGGTAAATCATGGGCATGCCCGTAAATTAGGGTAAATAATCCGTCGCACCAAATCAACCCACTGGCCCTGGGGCAAGCAAACCGGGCGTTAGGGTTCTCCCAGTCGAGCAGGTTGATGTATCGGGAGTTAGCTTCAGAATGATCCGAAAACGGAGACATGAAAAAGGCTAAAGTTTTGGGCCGGTGCCTCTGCGTTGTCAACTCCGCCCCCATGTTCTCTCCGGCGGAATCGGCCGAGTATGATGAGCACGGAGACTCGGGTCGTCCTCTTCAGCACTCAGGAATGCAGATGATCAACACGGCGGAGATGTCTGGAAAAGCTGTTGCGCCGATCGGAAATGGCCAGGCTGCCACGAGCCAGCCAATCGATGCCGGCATTTCTGGAACCCGGGCCGGTCCGCGAGGACGCGGGCTGGCAACCCTGCTGGTCCTCGGTCTGGCACTCGTCGCACTGGTGCCGACCACCGGAGACTTCGGCCTGACCTGGGACGAGCCCGCCTACACCTACAGCCAGAACATGTCGGCCCAGTGGTGGAAAGACGTCTTTGCCGCCCGGTCGTGGCCACAACTTCGCACGCTCCTAGACCCGGATTCCTTGCTCTATTACTGGCCGTATGGCAGGTTCGGCATCAATTTTCATCCTCCTCTGGCGGGGCAGTTGAATCAGGTCGCCCACGTGCTGTTCGGCGGCTGGATGAAAGACATCCCCTCGCGGCGCATGGCGTCGGTGATCGAGTTTGCCTTGACCCTGGCCATCGGCTGCCATTTCCTGGCCCGCCGCTACAACGTGGCAGTTGGCCTGATCATGGCCGGCTCGTTGCTCTTGATGCCGCGACTCCACGGCCAGGCGCACCTCATCGATACCGACATTCCCGGGCTTCTCCTCTGGGCCGCCACGGCCATCGCGTTCTGGAACGGACTCCAGAGGGAGGGAGGACGACACTGGAGAGTGCTGGTGGGAGTCCTGCTCGGCCTGGCATTCGTGGAGAAGCTGGCCGCCGTCACGGTCATCCTCCCTCTCTTGATTTGGCTCTTGGCCAGACATCTCCCTCGATCGCTCAGGCGCCAGGGAGGAAGGGCCGACTGGATCGACGGCGTGCTCACAACGGGACTGATGCTCTTGCCCCTGGCTCTCGCCTTCCTGGAGATCCAGAGCCTCCAGCGGCAATTGCCCATCCCGAAGATGACCGACCTCTTCGTCAACCGGCCCCGCAGCGATCTGCCGGGCGCGATCCTGGCGTTGCCCCTTCTGGTCTGGATATTGCGGCGATTGCTGGGATGGATGTTTCCGTCCAACAAAATCTGGGGAGTCGAACGGCCCGCGCTGGAGACCTGGACGGCCATCCTGGCCTTCGCGCCAGTCGTGGGCTGGCTGGGCAACCCGGCCTGGTGGCGTGAAACCCTGCCGCGGCTCACGCATTACTACACGCTGAGCACCAACCGCCGCGGTGCTTTGCCCGACATCCAGATCATCTACTTCGGCCAGACCTACGAGTACACCCTTCCCTGGCACAACGCCTGGGTCTTGATGGGAATCACGGTCCCGGTGACCATCCTCCTGGCGGGCGTGATCGGCATCGTCTGGGCTCTGGGTCAGATCCGCCGCGATCAACTGCCGCTCTATTTCCTGGTCCATTTCCTCACGCTTCCCGCTCTCCGGATGCTGCCGACGACTCCCGCGCACGACGGCGTTCGCCTGTTCCTGCCCACGTTTTTCTTCCTGGCGGCCTTCGCGGGGTGGGGAACCGACGCGCTCGCCCAGGCTCTCAACCACCGGCTGCGCTGGCCGATCGCGGTCGCTCTTCCGGTCCTGGCGGCCGGCGTGCTCGCTCCGGCGGCGTTGAGCCTGGTGCGCATTCATCCCTTCGAGCTTTCCTACTACAACGTGCTCATCGGCGGTCCCAGCGGAGCCTGGCATCGGGGCTTCGAGCTGACCTACTGGTGGGACTCGTTCAACGGTGAGACGCTCGATGAATTGAAACAGCGGCTCCCGCAAGGTGCCGAGGTTGATTTCCCCAACGTACTGACCAACCCCATGACATTCCAGGAGCTGCAAAGTCTGGGAAAGCTCCGCGGTGACATCTTGCTTGGCGGCGATATCAAGACCCAGTTCGCTAGGTACGACAAATTCGCCTATGTCTGGCTCCAGACACAGGACTCCAAGGCTTCAGCCTTTTCCCGGCTGCTCTTCGCGATGCGGCCGTGGTA
>JBMFUH010000355.1:0-6837 GCA_049966735.1 Isosphaeraceae bacterium | reverse complement strand
GGCAGAAGTCCCCGGCAGTGGTCGGGTCGGGGATGCGTTGGGCTCCGAGCGCGTCTTCGAGATCGTGGGCCTGGGCTACGCTGATCCCGACATCATCCCTGCATTCGCCGACCTGAACGCCGCCTACGACCCGCGGACGATCCACCAGCCCTTGGGCGCGGAATACAAGGAATTCAACCTCGGACGCCGCCGTCCCTGGGCCGAGGATCGGGTGATGTGAGGGCGGGCACACCCTTACGTGGACAGGTCAAGAAGCTTCTCAAGCTCGGCAATGATCGTCAGGACCGATTGTGCCTTCGGCGAAGGCACATTTTCTTCCCGGCCAACCCTCTGCCTGAGGCGGTCGAGTACCGACCTTGCCTGGGTATCCGTCGTACTTTCCTGGAAAGCCCTCAAGAATTCCCTCCAGAATTCCGTCTTGATCCCGCATAGGGAGACCTCGTTGAGCTTGGCCATGTAGTCGTCCATAATGCCCGTTCGAGCGAGTCGGCCAAAGTTTCCACCGCCGTTTGAGCGGGGCTTGTCCAGTATCTGGTCGGCCTTGAAAGGATATGGCTGTGCGTGCTGCGGTGATTGTATAAAGGTGTCCTGCTTTGTTTGCCGGACGTGCTGCCAGTGGTAATTTCGAAATTCCGCTGCATATCTGGCTGACTCGATGAAGGGCTCAAAAAGGATCGGCGAGCCGCTTATCACGTTGCCCAGCACCCAGGGCACAACAACGATGAGGTCCTGTTTGGCACAGGCGTCCGCGGTCGCTTGAAACCTGAGGCTCGGCTCGCCTTCCTTAGCGAGCAGATACCATCCCTTCAGCTCGATTCCCATGACGGTCTCGTTTGCCGATGCTTTCCTGAGGCGCACATCGGGAAAAGTCTGAGGTTGCCTGACGAAGCTGAAGAGGGCATATTCCCCGTTTGGATCCCACGTGGTCCTGATCAGGTTGAGTGTTCGAACGACCTGCTCCTCGATGGTGGCTCCGAGGACGGTGTTCAGAGTATGCAGGTCCGTTGCCATGACTCCAGAAATATGAGTCTCCGTGCGGAAGTAGACGGGCAACGTGGCAATTGCCTCGCGCACGCTCTTGTAGAGCGCGAAGTGCTCCCAAGTCTGTTCTGGCAAAACGCACTGCGGTTCACGCGGTGGTCTGACGGGGCTCATGCGAAGGCCAACCTTTCGGCTGCGGCGAGATAGAATTCGGCAACAATCTCCGCGGCTCGATATCTCCTCAATAGGTGGTAGGACACGATAGCGCCCGGACAGAGCCCGCCGAACGGCTCCCATACAACATCGCCTTCGTCCGTGGAGGCACGGATGATGAGTTCGATGAAACGGAGGGGCTTTTGACTGCCGTGCAGGCTTGAAAACTTGTATCGCATGCCGTTGCGTTCTCCTTGAATCCGCTCCGCTCCGTTCACCTGCGGTTCCCTCCAGACGTTTGTCACACCTACCGGGCAGAGGAACTTCGCCCGCATTTTGCCCCATTCTTCGCCTGGGACGGGCCTCTCACCGTCGAGGCTGAAATAAGGTCGTCCCTCGGGTCTGCCGTGACGGTTCGCATACTCGGCGAGCTTTACAAACGCTTCCACTGGTGGGTAGTACCAGAGGTGGTCTGATGTCAGGTACTTGCGAGTTGCCGCGTTCAGCACCTCGCATGCTTCATTCGCGAGGCGGAGGGCCAGTCCTGACCGCACCCACTCGTGTCGCAACCACTCTTGCATCGTCATTGTTCGGTTGCCCACGTGGAAGCTTGCTGCCTTAACGTAATGGGCGCAAACCTCCGTCACCACGGGAAATTTGCGAAGCGTTTGCGTGTTGGCGTTGCCGGCCACATGACTGATGCCCTTATCCCAGATATTGCAACACCGATATTCCCAGCCATTCTCCACAAGCACGGGGTGGACCGTCGCCCAACCGACCTCGGTGCTCCAGAACCATAAGGTAGTTTGAAGCGTCGCCAGGCTTGACCACGCTTTGATATGAGGTTCATACCACTCGGCTAGCGAAGACCACTTGTGTTCGTCGCCTGGAAAGCCGCTCACCCCATAGGGGCCATCGGAGATGATGCAGGTTGGGCTTGGCCATTCTTTGTAGAGAGGCTCCGCACATTCAAAGTGGATGGCAATATCGCCGCGCCGGTACACTTCGCCTATCTTCGGTTCGCTTCCGTCTCGGACAAAGCCCGCGTTGAACAACCCCGGTTCGAAACCTTTCGCAAGGCGTCCTTGCGGACCAAGGCCCGCGGCGAAAAGGTCGGTAAGGCGCTGGTGAAATCTCGAAGGTGCGGTGTGAGGTCGGCGAGAATGAACCGGTGCACGATGGCGGATGCCCGCGCGGCCAAGGCGAGGGCGCTGGCCTGGCTGCGGCGAATCCGCGACCTTTATGCGGCCAACCGACGGCGGCTGAATGCCCCCGGCGATGTCTCGGCGGACCAGGAGGTGCGACGCATCGTGGACGCGATGCGTCAGCAGTGCCTCGACGAATTGGCTGCCCCCACGCTCGCGACGCCATGCCGCAAAGTGCTCACGAGTCTCCAGGAGCACTGGGAGGGTCTGACGCGGTTCGTGGACGACCCGAGGATTCCCCTGGACAACAACGCCATGGAACGCCGGCTGCGTAACCCTGCGTTAGGCCGGAAGAATTACTACGGTTCCGGGGCGGAGTGGAGTGGCCGGTTGGCGGCGATGCTCTTTTCGCTGCTGGCCACCCTGCAAATGTGGGGAATCAATGCCCGGGTCTGGTTAACCGAATTCCTCCAAGCCTGCGCCGCGGCCGGTGGTCAAGCCCCCGCCGATCTCGATCCGTTCTTGCCCTGGAACCGTCCCGAGGCCAAACACCCCGAGGCGAAGCCGAACGCCCCCCCTCAAAAACTGGACAGCAGTTGAATGACGTGATTTGACTGCATCATTCTCACCTCGCGGTCGTGAGCGGAGGGCCGGATCGGCCCAGGCTGCCCGATGCGCTGAAGCCGAACGCCAGCACCCGCCCTGAAGATCTCTCGGGTGCAACGCCGGTCCAGGCCCCTCCATGCGCTGAAACCGTCTCAGCAACCGCACGCCAGCACCATCGCCCCGAGGATCTCTCGGGTGCAACGCCGGTCCAGGCCCTCTGTCCGCGGAAACGGGTTGGGCAAAGGTTTACAATTGTAACCACGTAAGTCCTTGATTTTCAGGGAGCTTACTACAAGTAGTCCTCGCGGATCGGATGGAAGACGTCGAGGGCCACGGCGGGCTCCTGGAAGGCTTTCACACTGTGAACGACGTTGCCGGGAATGCGCCAGATGTCGCCGGGGCCGAGCACGCGGGTGATGCCGCCGACGTTGAATTCGAGCCGTCCGGAGATCATCATCCCCATCTGCTCGTGCGGGTGGGAGTGGTCGGCGACGGCCGAGCCCGGCTCGAACCGCACGACGGAGAGCATGATTGCCTGCCCGGCGGTGGTGCGGATCTCGACTCCCGGGAAGATCTGGTGTCGCGCGCCCGATCCTGCTGGGATGAAATAGCTTGCCCCGGGGTCGCTGCTTCGCCCTTGTTCTCCGTGGTTCATTGGGCCACTCCGTATCGCCAGGCAACCCACTCGCCAGTCTGCCTCAGGAATTCCGCGCGATTGGTTTTGTAGACTTCCCCCAGCACGTCTTCGAGCTTGTCCGAGCCCTTGCTCATCCCTCGCGCGAATGCGGGGAACTGGCGCTCGAGGCCGGGGCTCAGGAGCAACATTTCCACAATGGCGAAGCCGACACCGCGTGCCTCCAGGGCGCTCGTCTGATCGCTTTCTCCCAGCACCTCCGTAGCCTTCGTTTGCCAGCCCTGCCGGTACTTGTCGCGCGCCATGTCGCGGAGATCCTGGTAGTGGGGACTGCGCGGCTCGATCCGCGAGGCCAGGAACGAGCCCACGCCGTAAGCCAGCCAGCGCGGAGACTTGCCGACGGCGAGCACCGTCGCCTCGCCCAGTTTCTCCGTCAGCAGACCGGTGAGACTGCGTTCGGGAGTACTCGACGGTTCGTTTTGCTCGGCTCGCCTCCGTCGTGACCTCCGCCTGGGCGCGACGGGGCTCTCCTTCTTCCCCTCCAGGGGATCGACGGCCGCAACGTAGGGCTCTGGAACCGAGAGGTTGCCGCTGGAGACCACGCTGGCGTCGATCTCACGATTCTCAATCGTCCTCACGAACTCGATGAAATCCTTGGGAGTGTTGAATACATAAATGCTTGCTTTTTCGCCCCAGTCGGTCGCGGGTTCACCGAGCGCTCGCTTGAGCATGATGAACTGGGCGTCCATGGCCTTGACCAGATTCGCGGCCCGGTCCTTGGGCAGGTTGTGGAAGAGGACGAAGTGCTGGCCGGTGACGATCTCGGGAGTGAGGCTGGGGTTGGTCTTCTTCCAGCGGTCGCGGCCGATGGTCTCGATCCGTTGCTGCTGGTCGCTGGGGCTCGTGCGGGCGATCTGGCGTTTCCGCGCCTCTTCGGGCGACAACGCATAAGACCCGAGCGCGGCCTTGGGGTCCAGTCCCGCGTCGAGCCTGGCTCCGGCCTTGATCCACTGCTCGAACCTGCCGATCACCTCAGCCGAGAGCCCCTGGTTGTTTTCTCCCCGCGGCATCCTCGGCTGCTCATCCCCCTTGAGCCGCGAGACCAGGTGACTCGCTTCAGGTTTCCCAGGCTCGATCACCTTCTCCTTGGGCGTTCCCTGCATCAGCGTGGCAAACGAGGTCAGTTCGAGCTTTCCCTTGTCCAGCCCCGGGCGTCCGGGACGGTGGCAGTCCACGCAGTTGGCCACCAGGATGGGTGCGATGTCCTGGCGGAAGCTGATGCCCGAGCTCGCCGGACCGCGAGCCATGGTCGCGCCGGAGGCACTCTTGCCGGCGGTCTGGCGACCCTTCTTCTTGGCTGCTGTCTTGGATCGCGTCGGGCGGGAACGACGAGGCGCGGTGGCGGTTTTGCCGGTAGCACTGTTCTCGGCCCCTTGCGGCTCTTGTGCCCCGGACTGGTCCTCCTGGGCGAGCGCGAGACTGGGGGCAGAGATGAGACACAAGGCAAGAGTCCAGGCCAGGACCACCGGCGGCCCGGTCCATTCGCGGCGGCGAAGGTTGTTCCACATGACTCCGACCTCCGGGAGGAAAGCTCGGTGCGGGACGACATGACATCCATTCTCACCCTGCCCGAGGGCTTTGGCAAGATAGGCAGTCGGAAGCCCGAAAGCTCGACCCGGATTGCGGACGGCGGGATCAGTCCGTGACGGTCACGGGCAACTCCGCCGAGGCAGTCTGGTTGGCCACCATGTCGGTCTGCGTCAACCGCAGGCGGTAGTCGCCAGGTTTGACGCTCTGGGGCAGTTTCATCCGGAAGTTCCAGTAATTGTCGCGGCGGCGGCTGCGGCACTGGCCCTCGACCTCGCCCAGCGACTGCTCCCAGACCTTCTCTCCGCTCCGGGCGTCGATCAGCTCGATGCGGGAGGAGAGCCGGGAGACGAACCCGGAACCGCTGTTCTTGTAGTGCAGGCCGGTCAGCTCGCAGTAGAGGATCATCGGCTGCCCGGTCTTGAGATTCTTCGCCTCGATCGGCTCGAATGAACCGAAGCCAAGCACCTTGTGACAGACCCGCGGGTTGGTGATGCCCAGCGGAGCGCGATCCTCCAGTTCAAGCACCGCCAACTGGATCTCGGCGGTCCGCGCGGCGGGGTCTTGCCCCCTGGTGTTCATCGCGTCGGCGAGCGTCACGATGGCCTTCTTGAACAGTGCTTCCTTGTCGTCAGGCGAGGTCTCACTCGCCATCCAGTCCATGACCTTGGCCCTCACCCGCCAGAGCGCGGAGCCCTGGTCGGAAGCAGACCGTGAGGCCGATTCCTGAGCGAGCTTCTTCAGCCTGTCCACCGACTTTTCCCAGCTCAGGGAGGAATCCTCGGGCTTGGCGGTGGATTGATCGTGTGCGGGCGGAGCAGCCACCAGCTCTTCCGTTTCCTTCGTGGTTGCCTTGACCTCCTCGCGGGGGGCCGGCGTGGGGGGCGTTGCAGGTTTCGTCTTCTCCGACAGCTTCGTCTTCTCCGACAGCTTCGGCTGGCTGACCGTCACGACGGCGGGCGCCTGGGGCGCCGCGGGGCGAGCGGCCTGGCGCTCTCGCTCTTCGGCGGCGAGCGCGCGCTTGAGGGCGGCGTCGAGCAGCGGCGTGGGCGCGGGGACCGCCGGCGGATCGGCTTTCTGATTGGTCGCCACGGCCTGGTGAACGGCCGGATCGATCTTGCCTGTACCCGGTCCCATTCCGGCGACGCCTGTCGGATCTCTTCGAGGCAGGGTGGCCCGCGCCTGCGCGAGCTTTTCGTCAGGGACCGGAAGCAACCGAGGCACGTCCGACCGATCGTTGTTCAGGGCGGTCTCGGGAGCGGAACCGTCCGCCAGCCGCTGAAATGGCGACCGACGACAGCCCGTCAAGCCAGCGTTGAGTATGACGCAAGCCAGCACCAGTAAGGTGTGCCGCGCAGGGCGACCATGCGACATCGAGCGACCCTTGCTTCGGTAGCCGAAACGCTCCGTCCCTGTTCAGGATGACCCCGGAACAGAAACCTGAGAGAGGAAATGATCGTGGCGTATCCTTACCTCAATCAGGCGAGTCCGGCAAGGTCAAACTCATGGATTGGAGACAACAGTACATCGAGACGCGATGACCTTCGCGTCTCGAGTCGTCGCCACGCACTGTTCAATGTTTGCCCTGCCCCAGCGCATCGCCGACGGCCGGGGCGATCTTGTCGTTGTACAAGTCCTTGGCCACGATCTTCCCGTCCGGACCGATCAGAATTGGCAAGCGCTCGCCAGTTGGTGCGCCGGGACGGGGGCGTGACAGCCTTCCTGACGGGA
>JBMFUH010000354.1:3342-6848 GCA_049966735.1 Isosphaeraceae bacterium | reverse complement strand
TGCCGACCGCGTTTGTGAGCGTGCTGCCGCCGTAGACGAGGTAGGCCGCTCCAGCCCCGTTGTTGAAGTTGGGCGCTCCGATCAAGAGGTCGCTGATTGGAGTCGTGCCCGGTCCAGTCAGTCCGTTGACGTCCCCGGCGTCGGCCAGCGAGGCTCCCGCGCCGTCGCCGCTATTGGCCCCGACAATCGTGAAGGGTGACTGAGCTTGCACCTGGACCACGTTGTTCACGCCGATGGCCATGGGAATGCTGGTAATCGGGAAGAGGAAAACGCCGCCGTTGCCGGTCTTGCCGTTGAGCGATGCCCCGGGTTCGCCGATGGCCAGGGTGTCGGTGCCGTCGCCGAAGATGTCGGGCACGTCGGCGAAGGATGTTCCCAGCCCTGACGTTGGGTTCGCCGTATCTTCAAAGGTGACGATGGTCAGGCCCGGGTAGTTCTGGGGATTGTCGAGGTCGATGGGAGCGCTGCGCAGCGAGCCCTGGTTGAAGTTCGACGTGGCCGTGATGTAATAAAGACGGCCGCCGCCCGTGTAATTGGGAGCCCCGATCACGATCGCATTGGTCCCGGCCGAGGCGACGAACGCCCCCAGCCCCGAGGTGGGGTCCGCGGTGGTGACGAACGAGACGCCGTCGAAATTGTAGTTGTAGGGGGCGCCTCGGTCCGTGAACGGGTTGGTTTGCACGGTGTTGCCCAGGCCGGGGCCCGGAGCGCCGAGCAGGCCGACACGCTGCTCGGGAGTGGACGACAACCAGTTCTGGACGTTGGGCAGGCTCGCGGAGCGATTGCCGAAGACGAGAAACACCTGGGAAGGCACGTTGCTTGCCGCGGTAATGCTTGACCCGCTTGACGTCACACCCGGCGCGCCGATCAGGTAGTCGTTGCTGCCGTCGAGATTCATGTCGCCCACGGCGGCGACGTTGTACCCGGCGCCTGCACTCTGCAACCCCCCCGTCTCGAGCACACCCAGCCCGGGATCGGTCGTCTGGTTGCCCTGCGTCTGCGGGTTGACGCCCGTCGAGTCGGCGATAAAGGGGAGCTGCCCGCCAATGGTCTGGGGTCCGTTGGGGGCCACGGTCGTCTGGCCCGCGAGGTTGAACGGTGTTCCATAGCCCAGCTCAAGCGACGCCAGCAGCATCTTCGGTTCCAGCTCCTCGCTGTGTGGCCGATACGCTGCGCTTCTGCGCTGCTTGTTGTCCAACGACCGAGGACCGCGATTGCCAAACAGCATCGGAGACTCCCTCCTGCCAACCTGATTCCGGTGTTCGCAACCCGTGATTTTCGTCAATCCGATCGCGGGGGCAGCACTGGATCGACCGATCGGGCGATCCCAGCACGTACCGGAACGAACCGGTCCGCCGCGTCTGGGGCGCTCGTCTGCCCTCTTTCCACAGCAGTTTCGGCCTTGTGACCCTCCAAACTCCATCCAAAACCAGCGGCTAGCCAACCGTCGCGATTGTTGTCCACATTCGTTTCGGCTCAACTCATACAACCAGCAAACCCGATAGATCCGCTGAAACGGCCACGTGAAGAGTTCGGCTCCCTGTCCGAGTCCAGGGCCGGAGCAGTCTGACACGTTCCCAACAAGACATCGCGTCCCCTCGAAGATGGGGATTTCCTGGCCGATCGCGAACCGCGAACCCGCATGGTGGCGAGGTAAAGTCCATGTTCAGGATCAGTAGAGGTCGCCTGGGTGTCCTGACCCGGAAACTCCAGCGGGTGGCACTGCTCGCCCTCATGGGCTTGGGCTCGCTTTCAGGGTGTTCGCGCGAATTCTACCGCGAATGGGCCAACCAGGACGCTTCCGAAGCGGTCTTCGAGAAGAGCCGCGACCCGCGCTGGCGGCTCGACGCGTTCTCGATTGAACCTCCCGCCATGTCTCGCTTCGCGGACCCCTACGACCCGGAATTTCTGCCCGCGCCGCCCGACGATCCCACCACCGAGATGCTCTCGCCGGTGCCCCAGTGGCCGGACAACCGCCTGCTCGTGCCGGCCGAGTCGACGGCCTACCTCGATATGATGGAAGGCTGGATGCGCGAGCGGGATCAGGCCCGGAGGGAAGGCAAGCTCAACACCGAGATGTACGCGGAACCCGGCAACGGCGGCCGGGCGGGAACGCCCCAGCCGCGGATCGAGCCTCAGCCGCCGCGGACTGGCTCGCCGTTCGCTCCGGGAGCGGGAACGCCCGCGCCGCCGCCATCAGGCGCCAGCGGAGCCGGTTCCCAACCGCCCGCGCGGATCACGCCGCCGATTCCCGCCCCTGCTCCGCCGCCAGGCGGAGGTCCGTCGGCTCGGTTGTCGCCGCGGAGACCGAGCACGAATTCCGAGACAGATCCCCAGGCTTCAACGCGATTACTCCTGGCCGATGCGCGCCTGGGGCAGAGGAAGTCCAAGGTTCCCCCTCCTCGGCCGGCCTCGAGCTTCCGGCGTCCGCTGGGACTGAAGGATCAATCGGTGCAACGTGCCGTTCGGCAGGTGGTTCCTTCTCCGAGCTCTGCACCGGCGCAGGGAAGCCAGGGCACGCCCGAACGACCAGGTACTTACCAGGTGCCGATGCGTCCCGCCATTCCCATGGAACCCAACCCGAACCAGGAGGAAATGTCGGAAGAGACACGTCGGGAGTTGGAGCGGATTGCCCCGAGACGTCCGGCCGGCGCGCCCCTGTCTCCAGAGCAGGCGGCCGAACTGTCGAGCGTGCTCATTCCCAAGATCCCCCCGTTCAACGTCGCGGCCGCCGCGGGCTTACCCCGCAACGCCGATCCTTACGTGGTGACCTTGCAGCAGGCCTTCACCCTGGCCCTGATCAACGCCCGCGTTTACCAGTTGCAACTGGAAACGCTCTACAATGCCGCGCTCGCCGTGACCCTTCAACGGTTCGCGTTCGAGCCTCAGTTCTATGCCGGCGTGCATCCCACCACGTCACCGCTGGGAATCGGGTTCCCCGGCATCAACCCGACGACCCAGTTCCTCTACCAAACCAGACAGGCGCAGGGAGGTCAGGTGTCCACCCTGCAAACGGGGACGATTGCCGGTGTGGGCAAGGCCTTCAGCACGGGTGGCCAGTTGCTGATGGGCTTCGCCAACCAGGTGGTCTTCAACTTCGTGGGCAAGAACCCGATCCAGCCCACGGTGGCCTCGTCGTTGCCCTTGAGTTTCGTCCAGCCGTTCCTGCGGGGGGCCGGCCGGGCCGTGGTCCTGGAGCCTCTCACCCAGGCGGAACGTCAGCTTCTCTACCAGGTTCGTACCTTCGCCAAGTTCCGCCAGGAGTTCACCGTCGACATGCTGACGGGAGGACAGATCTTGCAGCCAGGCATCGGCTTCAACCTCCTGGGCTTCTCCATGGGCGGCAACAACGACCCGACCCTGGGCTTCATCCCCAATTCCCAGCAGTTCGCCGAGGTGCTCATCGACCTCAAGAACCTGGCCTACTTCGAGCAGCTTGCCGCCTTGTACGAACAGCTCATCGAGGGCGAGTCGTCGGGCCTGTCGCAGCTTCAGGTCGACCAGGT
>JBMFUH010000354.1:0-3242 GCA_049966735.1 Isosphaeraceae bacterium | reverse complement strand
AACAGCTCATCGAGGGCGAGTCGTCGGGCCTGTCGCAGCTTCAGGTCGACCAGGTGAAGTCGAGCGTGGTGTCGGCTCGGTCGACCGTGATCAGCGCCATCCTGACCGCGCGAAACGGGAACGACTCGTTCAAGCAGCAGCTTGGCCTGCCTCCCGACACGCCGATGGTTCCCGACCTGAGCCTTTATCAGCCCTACCTCGACACGTTCGCGGAACTCGACAGGTGGCAGATGAAGGCCGACAGAAAACTGGAAGACGTTCCCAGAATCGTCGACAAGATCCCCGAGCTGCAAGACATCGTACTCGACGGGCACCCCGTCATCGGCATGTACAAGAACACGACCAAGTACATCGACAATGAAGAGGATCTCGAGGCGACGTTGCAAGCGGCCGTGCGGATCGCCCTGGAATACCGGCTGGACCTGATGAACACCAGGGCCAACCTGTACGACGCCTGGAGACAGATCCGCGTCACAGCCAATGCTCTGAAAGGCTACCTCAACATCAGCCTGACCAACCAGGTGTTCACGCCGCCAACGACGACCAACCCGTTCGCCTTCGTCAGCCAGGCCAAGCAGTTCAGCCTGGTGCTCAACGGGGAACTGCCCCTGATTCGGGTGAAGGAGCGGAACGCGTTCCGCCAGGCGATCATCGCCTACGAGCAGGAACGACGGGCACTGATGAACCAGGAAGACTTCATCAAGAACCAATTGCGTAGCGATATCCGCTCGATGCAGGTCACCTATATTGGGTACCAGATCAACAAAGCGCAGTTGATCTTGAACGTCCGGCTCAAGGATCAGGCCTTCGAGCAGATCATCGCGCCGCCTCAGTCGGGTGCCCAGGGGCTGGCTCAGTCAGCCAACGCCGCGACGCAGACCACCAACCTCATCCGTTTCCAATCCACGTTGTTCAGTAGCGAAGTCAACCTGAGCATAGCCTACCAGCAATATCAAGCAGCCCGTATAACCGTGTATCGCGACATCGGCACCTTGCCCTACGATGAATGGGAGGCCTTCAGTGAAATCTTCCCGGCCCAGTACCACGCTCCCGGCTCAGGCCTCGCGGGCGCTGCCCCGGTTGGCAGGACCCAGCCGCCCCACGGCGCCAATCCGTAAGAGCGGTTTCCCTTGGCCTGGAGGGGGCTGCCGTCCGTTTGCTCCGGGATCGGCAACGCCCGCGCCACCGCCATCAGGCATGGGTGGAGGAGGGCCCGCCGCCCGGGCGCGGACCGCGCCGCCGGTTCCACCCCCTGTTCCGCCGCCAGGCGGAGGTCCGTCGGCTCGGTTGTCGCCGCGAAAACCGCGCGCGAATTGCGGGACAGATTCCAGACATTCGTCGCCGATACTCCTAACGGATGTGCGCCCGGGGCAAAGGCCCCCGTATCGGCCGGCCGCGAGTTGCCGACGTCCTCTGGGACTCAAGGACGTATCGGTTCGGCGAGCCGATCGGCAGGTGACTTCTTCCCCGAACTCCGCCCGGGTGCGGGGAAGCCAGGGTGCACAAGAACGACCAGGTGGTTGCCAGTTGCCGACGTGTCCCTTCATTACGAACCAATTGCATAGCGATATCCGCTCAATCTGGGTAACCTGGAGAGGGCGCTCGATCAACCAGGCGCAGCGAATTCTTAACGTTTGGCTCAAAGATCTGGCCCGCGAGCAGATGATCGTTTCGCCTTAGGCGGGAGCCCAGGGCCTGGCGCAGACAGCCAACGCGGCGACGCAAACCACCAACCTCGTCAACTTCCAGCACATACCGTTCGGCAGCGAGATCGGCCTCGGCACAGCTAACCAGAACCCACCAAGCAGCCCGCATAATCGTGTATCGTGACCTCGGCAACTTGCCCTACGATGAGTAGGAGGCCTTCAGTGAAATTCTCCCTTCCCAATACAGAGGCCCCAGCCTCAGTCCCGGCGACAGATACGCAAGAGTTGCCCCCGCTGGCGCGACCCAGCAGCCACCGCCGGGTGCCAATCGGTAAATGGATCGTCGCCGCCCTGGGCGCTCTGGTGGTCTTGGGCGGCGTCGCCGTGCTGAGCGTCCCCGGTTTGAGCAAGCCGGTCCGGAGCTTCTTCGCCACACCCGACATCGAACTCGTTCCCTACGAGGTCAAGAAGGCGGCACTGCCGATCACGGTCGCCGACAAGGGAACCCTGGAAAGCTCGAAGAACCAGGACGTGCTCTGCAGGGTCGAAGGGTCCACGACGATCATCACGATCATCGAGGAAGGGAAACGGGTCAAGAAGGGAGATCTGGTCTGCGAGCTGGACTCGGCGGCCCTCCGCGACCAGCTCACCAACCAGAAGATCTCCACGCAAGGGGCCGAGGCCTCCTACCAAAACGCCAGGCTGACCCGGGAAGTCGCCGAGATCGCGGTCAAGGAATACGTGGAAGGGATCTACAAGCAAGACTACGCGACGTGCCAGGGCGAGATCAAGCTGGCCGAGTCCGACCTGAGCCGCGCCTCCGACCGGGTTGACTGGGCCACGCGCATGTACGAGAAAGGCTATGTCTCCAAGGCCCAGAAGGTCTCCGAGGAGCTGAACTTCCAGAAGGCCAAGTTCGCCCTCGAGCAGGCGCAGAGCAAGCTCGACGTGCTCGAGCATTACACCAAGGCCAAAACCATCAAGGAGCTGGAGAGCGAGGTCGAGAAAGCCAAGTCCGACGAGCTGGCCAAGAAGCAGACGTGGCAGCTCGAGAAAGACAAGGAGGCCAAGCTCGAAAAGCAAATTGACTACTGCAAGCTCTACGCCCCCGGCGACGGCATCGTGGTCTACGCCAACGACCCCTCGCGGAACTTCGGCAGCACCCAGCCGCAGATCGAGGAAGGGGCGACCGTGCGCGAGCGGCAAAAGATTTTCAGCCTGCCCGACATCACCCGGATGCAGGTCAACACCAAGGTTCACGAGTCGCAGATCGATAGGATCGCCGTGGGGATGAAGGCCAAGATCCGGGTCGACGCCTTCTCCGAAACCGAGCTCGACGGGACGGTCCTGGACGTGGCGCCCCTCCCCGACCCAACCAGCTTCTTCAGCTCCGATATCAAGGTCTACACCACCCGCGTGAAGATCGATACCCCCTTGTCGGGTCTGCGCCCCGGCATGAACGCCGAGGTGACCATTCTGGTCAACCGTAAGGAAAATGTGCTTTCCGTGCCCGTTCAGGCGATCCTGGAATACTCGGGCAAGGATCACGTCGCGGTCAAAACCCCCAATGGGTTCGAGCGCCGCGAGGTCGAAGTG
>JBMFUH010000353.1:364-6856 GCA_049966735.1 Isosphaeraceae bacterium | reverse complement strand
GCCTGCCGGTCAACCGGAACTTGCAGGTCGCCGCGACCTGGTTATTCTCCGGGTTGGAAACGAAATAAATATCGATATGTCCGTCTTTCCGATGCGCAAACCGGAGACCGTGATCTGACTCGAAGTCGGGCGCCACGCTCAGCCGGTCGAGTATCTGCCGCAAAGCGGTTCCCTGGGGATAGATTTGTCCCTTGGTTTGATCGGCGCCTTGGCAGACCGGCGCTCCGCTGATGACGCGTCCCTTACCGAGCGTTCGCTCGACGACTTCGGGCGTGGCAGGGCCCTTGCCCCAGATCGCGACGGCCAGGCGCTTCACTTCCGTGTCGCGGTTGGGGTAATCGGCCAGCCCGGGTGAGCGGCTAGGCGGGTTGCCGATCACCGTCGCCCCGGCCTCGGCGAGATCCTGGAGCTTGCGCAGCAACCTCGGCGTGACCGCGGGAACGGCGGGCAGAACGAGCGCGCGGTAAGTCATGCCGTCGGGGAACACGACCCGGCCGTCGCGGACGGACGCGCGGGCCAGCAGCGTCTCGGGCGTGCAGCCGTCAAATTTGAATCCTGGTAGATCGTTGACGCCGCCGTCCGGGTTCTGCGCCGAGGGACGAAACACCTGCGGCGAGGCTTCCGGCAAGAGGAAGCAGAGATCGGCCACGCTCAGCCCTTGCTGGAGCAAAAACTGGCAGCGGGCCATGTATTCCATCCACGCCCGCCCCAGGTCCCACCACGTCTGGGTGCGCTCGAGGTGAACGCCGTAGATGCCCATGGTCATGCCGGGCCAGCGGTCGTTCCAGGGCTGCTGGGCGTAGCGATGGATCACGAACCGGTTGATCCCCTCGCAATAGGCCCGGTCGCCGAGCGCCTTGAGCGAAAGTGGATCGGCCCGCCAGCGCTCGGCGTCGGCGCAGGTGAACGCCTCGGCCGGTACGAGCCTCTTGCCCTGGGTATGGGCGATCGAGGCGGCCTCGCGGCAACTGAACCAGGTGGTGAACGTGTCGCTCCAGAATTCACCCATCGGCACATCGGCACGCGAGCCGTAGGTCATATCATCGCAGGGCGTGCCGTCGTAGGGCTCGATCGACAGCTTCAGTCCGTGCGCGTGGGCCAGCTCGGCAAGGTGCGCGGCGTGATTTTCGGCGATCAGCTCCAGAACCGTCTGGCGGAGGTCCCAGAGGAAACGCTCGGAAATCTCCAGGCTGTCCACGACGCGGCCAGTCATGACCGGCAGGTAGCGGCGGAGGTCATACCCTCTGCGCTTCTGGAACTCCTCGGGAAAGCGAGCGGTCCAGTTTTGCGGGCCCATCTCCCAGCTATCGATATGCAGCGCGGTGAGGGACTTTCCGGTCAACGGCCCGAGGTCGGTCATGAGCTTGCCGAGGAAGTTCTGGAAGTGGGCGTCGAGGGCGGCCTTGTCCAGCTTGTCGCATTCCAGCCCCAGCCCGGCAAGCGGGGCAGGGCGGGTGTTGGCGCCGGTGCTCGTGTGTCCGAACCGGAGCAAAGTCCAGCTTCCCTCGGGAACGTCCCAGGTCAGCTTGCCGTCGGGGTGAAGCCGCTCGGTCAGGTCGATGATCCGGTCCCTGGCGATGAGCTGGCCCGGCGAGAGACTTGGATACGACGTCGGCGCGGGGATCATCGAGCGCACGCCCGGCTCGGAGGAAAAGTGACCGCGATGGTAGAGGGCCTTCTCAGCGATATTGGCGATGCGATACTCGTCCTTCGGCGACGGAAATGCCAGCACGGCCACGTCGCGGTAGAAGCCGGCAACGGTCTGGGGCCGGGGCAGCATCGCTTCGAATCGCCTGGGGCCGGTCAACTTCACCTCGCTCGTCACCAGCTTTTGCATGGACTGTTCCGGCTTGACCCAGGGCCCGCCCGAGCCGGTCCAGCCGGGACTCGCGGGCATCGTGATCGCCAGACCGAGCCGCGCGGCCTCCTGGTTGGCCTTGAGGAAATGTTGCCTCCACTGTGGGCTCATGAACGCCACCTTGCCCTTGGGAATGCCCACGTCCACTTCCATGAAGATGAGGCCGCCGAGCCCCACTTGCTTCATCGCCTGGAGGTCTTCGGTGATGCCACCCGGTCCGAAGTTGCCGTCCATCACCATCCAGTAGACCCAAGGTTTGGCCGAGTCGGGCGGCGCGCGGAACTGGTCGGCGAGGTTGTCCCCACGAGCCTGGACTGAACAAAGAAGCGCTACAATGAGCAAGAGGGCTGGCAATCGTCGCCGTGTCATTGTGAAGATACCATGAAGGTTGGCTTTGTTTCGTCAAAATCGTCGACACACTCGTCGCCACCTATTATGAGCCGATGCCGGACGGCATTGCCAGTCAGCAGTGGGCCCAGGCCACAGGCCAGCACTTCCCGTGCTACCCGCTCCATCCGCAAAGCTCGCGCAATCAGCAAGAACCCACATGTGGGCTGGACCGCGCGTTGCCGGTTGTTGAATTTCATCGCGCCGAAGTGTGACATTCTGTGACATGGCCTCGTCCGTCACCTCACAGTCTTGCAATACTCGCCCAGAAGTGTGACATTCTGTGACATTGTCGAAGTTCAGTCCGATTTTTCTTAGACAGCGTTCTTGCCCCCGTCGCTCGACGCGAGCTTCAGCGCCGCTCACATCCGAAAGCGCGAACCTTACTCCATACTCCCAAACTTGCACAGCCCTGGCGCGGCGGTCGCGTGTCCGTCCATCATAAACATACGATACAGGCGGAGGACATTCGCGCCGTCATCCGGTTTCCGCCATTGATCGCACGAGTGCACAGTATTAGCATCAGCTATGGAGAAGATTCGCACGATGACTATGCCAGTTCCATTCGAATCCGTGGGCGACTGGTCCGAGCTCAGGACGCATGGACTCGGATTTTGACGACCATGATGGTCGAAACGATGCATCAGGCTCAGTATGTGAACGCTCAGGCTTCCCTGTCGATTCCTTGGCAAGGGCTGGCATTGCTTGGCCTCCTCATACTCGCCTTCTTCTCCATCTGGAAATGGGAACTTCAGCGAATGAGAAGAGCGCGAGAGAGATTTCTCCGTGATCGTCATGAGCAGACCGATCGTGAGTTCCTGATTGAAGCAGGCGCACAGCCGGACCAGGAGGAGTTCTTCCTGGCGGGTCGGCGAGTGATGGCCGATTTGAGCGGTGTCCCGCCGGAACTGGTGCACGCTCAAGACAAAGCCACGGCACTCTTCGACCTGCAATTTGACAGCGGCGATGTCATCGAGTTCTTGATGGGACTCGAGGACGAGGCGGATGTGAAGCTGCCCTGCATCACTCCGCCTGACGATCCGACGTTTGGTGACTACCTGGCATTCCTCTACGAGAGGCGAAGCCCCGTGATCAAGCCCGTCAAGGTCTGATAATGTGTACACAAGTGCAAGGCCGCCTGCCAGAGGTCGTCCCAGGATCGTACAAGGCGGGCTCAGGCCGGGGCAATCGCCGTGTATTCGGCCAGCAGCCGGAGGTAAAGACGGTACTGCTCCAGGGAAACTTCCGGTGGAGTTTGATGGTCGACGCTGGGAATGAATCCGCCTCGTTGCATCAGGGGAAGCAGCCGCTCGAACTCCGCGCGGATTGCCGGTTCCCCCTGGTTCATGACCAGCTTGTTGAAGTGGCCGATCATGCGCAGGGTAGGAAACCGATCGCGGAGTTGATCGCCGTCCACGCCCGACTGTCGCTCCAGCGGCAAGACGCCGGTCACGCCCAGATCTTGCAGCCAGGGTATCAAACGTGTGACATCGCCGTCGGTATCGACGAAGAGGGGGATGGATCGCTCCTGAAGGCGGGGAACCAGCATGCGGTAGTAGGGGGCGAGGAATTCGTCGAACGTTTGCCGCGAGATCATCGGGCCCTTGTTGTACGACATGTCCTCGGCGATCGTCATGAACGTCGGCGTGCAGACGCGGCAGAACCGATCGATCAGATCGAGGTTGTAATCGATTAAATAGATGTTGATCTGATGGATCAGATCCGGCTGATCGAAGAAACCCAGGCAGAGCCGCTCGAAGTTCATGAGCGTGCGCGGGAACCAGAAGAAGCCCTCGACCGTGCACCAGACCACGGCCTCGCCGCGGGCCTGGCGCACGGCCCAGGGGCGCATGGTCTCGATGGCGGCCTCGTGACGGGGATAGAGGCGTGGACGAATCCGTCTGTAGTCGTCCATGCCGGCCACCATTCCCTCCACGTGGTGCTGCGTGGCCTCGATGGTCGCTTCCGTGGTGCTGAACCAAAATTGCTGGTAGGGATCAAGCCCAAAGTATGCGGCGATGTCGAAGACTTGATGAAAGGCGAGGCGCCGCGGCAGCCCCTCGTCGTGCCAGCGGGCGATGGTTTTGTCCCACCACATCGCCCACTCCCAGCGAGGGAGTCGGTCGACGGGCTGAAAGTCCAACACGGCGCGGAACCGCTCGACGTGGTTCATGGGAGAGTTCGCTCCGCGAGTTGTTTCGAGGGGATCTGGCGGGCGGCTCGAATGATCCGGTCGACCAGGCCGCCGACTTTGGCTGGAGCGCCGAAGTCCTTGCGCTCGATTGCGGCCGGCAGCGACCAGAGCATCATGTCCTGGTAATAGTCATTGCCGTAGGTCCGCTGGCCGGTGTCGACGTCTCCCCTCATGATGTTCGGCATATCCCAGGTGTAGCCCTGAATGCACTCGATGTTATGCCAGACCTTGCGGGCGAGCTCGAGGCCAAACTCTTTCTCCCCCTCGTACATGTAGTTCATGGCCAGCATGAGGGCTTCGGGTGGGAAGTAGGAATAGGTGCCATAGCCACCCACCTTGGCCGGCTGACCATCGGGGGCGACGTAGTTGACCGCGCCATACTTCGTCGCGGCGATGTTGCCCCGCTTGATGGTTGCCAGGGTCGTCCGCACGCGGTCGGCGGGCAAGGCGCTGGGCAGTCCGTGATGATCGGTGATCCACTCGCCGTCAAGCTGATAGCCAAAAATCAGGTCCGAGCGGCTCTTGGTTTCGGGCTCGAGGTAGTTGAGATAATAGCTCCCCGTCCAGAGCTTCTCGTTCATGCTCCTGGCCCCGGCCTCGATCCAACGGGCACATTGCCTGGAGAAGGCTTGGTCACCCGCCAGCGTCGCCATCCTCTCCGCGATGCGAAGCTGGGCGAGGTGCAACCCCCCGACATGAGCGGTCATCCCGCGCCAGCCCGGCTGAGGCGCCTCGAACCATTCCGTCCCCACGTCTCCCGTGGGCATGGCGATGATCCGGTCGCCGACCGCGTAGGCGGGCCGCAGGTTTACCGTGTAAATCATATTCTGCTTGATAATCTGCAAGAACTCCTTGACGAAAGCTTGGTCTTTTGCGCCGTGGCAAAGCCGGTAGCGGTCCACCATCGCGGCCAGCGAGATGCCGTTGGTGGCGAACTGGTAGCCCCGCGTCGGATTGGCGAAGTCGATAGGGGGCGTCCCGCCGGTCACGCCGCCGAACACCCACACGGCGGCGCCATCGGCGTACTGATAGCCCTTGTAGCCGCGCAGCGTCGAGAGCGCCAGTTCGGGAAAGAAATAGACCAGCGGCTGGTTGCCGTAGAACGAGCACGGTATGCACTCGATCTGAGGACAGCCGCGGGGGCACTCGTTCATGCCGAATAGCCCGTCCTCGGGACGGACCCAGCTTGGCAGCGGCGGCTGGGCCTGGGCCCACATTCCGGTCTCCGTGATCAGATGCAAGACGTTCACCAACGACTCGCGGAGCCACACGGGGAGCTTCTCCTCCGAGTAGACGACCCGTTGCCAGGCCAGCACGCGCCGCAGCAGCGGTTTGTGATTCCTGGCGAGAATCTCCGCGGCCTGCCGAGCGCTGGTGTAGTGTTTGGCGTACATATGCGTGAACGTGTGCGGCGCAGCGGCCCAGTTGTAGCCGCCGGCATTCCAGGTCGGGGCGTGCCAGGCCAGCACAAACCGCACAACCCGGTTCTCGCCGGGTGACAAGGCAAAGTCGACGGCCGCCGAAGCGCCGGAATGGGTGTCGGAGGCCGCGGGCAACTGCTTCTGGATTCTGGCCCAGGACTCGCCGCTGGTGCCGAGTTCACCCCCGAGGCGGACCTTGTCTCCTCCGATCACGCCCAGAGCGTAAGCGGCCAAGGGGGCTTGGATTTCGACCCCTTTGAAATCTCCCCCCGCGAGCGTTCGAGCAAAGTGACTGTCGCCCGCTTCGTTTGCCAGCGGGCCGGGGAAGGAGAAGGCGACCGTGCCGGTTTGTGCCTGATTCGTGATATTGCGCAAGTGAACCTCGAACACGACGCCGGGAAGCATGGAACCGACCACGTCGCCCGGCAGGAACGGCGCCCAGGCTCTCAGCCCCACACCCACCGGCGCATCGGTCTGAAACTCGAGGTCGGCCACCGGATAGTGGCCCCAGTAGTGGATCTGCCGGGCGGTGCGCACGCCGTCCAACCGCAGCTTTCTGGGAGCGGGCGTCAGAAGCTCGGTGGCCTTCTCGTACTTCCCACCGCGCCAGAGCGTGAAAGGCTGGCCGGAGG
>JBMFUH010000353.1:0-354 GCA_049966735.1 Isosphaeraceae bacterium | reverse complement strand
GTTGAGGGCTGGTGGCCGCCCCAGCCGTCGCGTGGACGCGGATCGCACAGGACCCAGGTCTGGCCACGCACGCTCAGGCCCAGGATCGGCGCGTTGAGCGGCCCGCGCCGCGGCACGTGGGTGTTGAAGATCGTCGTGTAGCCCAGGAGTCCGCTCGTGTCCACGTCGATGCAGCCCGTGTCGATGTTGCCCAGGGGCATGCCGCTCGTGACCGGATCGTCCTGGCGATAGACCACGGCGCAGGCGGGCGTGCTCTCGAATCCCGCCGCGCGGAAGCGGAGGAATCGCCGGGTGGGCGCATTGGCAGGGAAAAGCGTTCGCTCGGCGGACTGAGGTTCCGCATCATCGATCACC
>JBMFUH010000352.1:0-6873 GCA_049966735.1 Isosphaeraceae bacterium | reverse complement strand
CGACGTGGCGGAAATCGGCGGCGGCCAGTCGCTCGTGAGCGATTCCCTCCAACCGCCATCGTCCGGCGGTCGCGCGCAAGACCTGGTCTTCCGCCACGTCGCCGGCGACATCCACGCCCCCGCTGCGGCGAAAGCCGTTGTCGATACCCGTCTCCTCCCCGAGCGCGGTCGACCAGCGGGCAAAAAGCTCCGCGCTCCACGATCGAAGCTGGACGGCGGGATGCAGCAACGCCGCTGGAGCCTCGCAAGGGGGAGGAATCAGCCCCGCGCCGGCCCACGACGCCTCCCGGCCCAACTCGCGGCGATCGAGGACCGTGCAACCGATTCCTTCGCGCGCCAGGGCGTAGGCGATCGACAACCCGATCACTCCCCCGCCCAGAATCACGACATCGGCGGTCTTTGACATGAGCACCAATCCTGATGACGCACTCAGAAACCGGCCGGAACGCGAGATCGCGCCGGGCCGGCATGAAGCGGCTTGCGGACCCGGCGCTTCCAGGTCGCACTGGAGATCCGATCGACACCCCTGCCTTCGCTGACGAGAATCAGGTCGTCTCCATCCCAGCAAACTCCCTCGATGCCCGAGGGCGCATAGCGGACCTCGGCCAAGAGCTCCCAGGGATGATCCTGCTCTCGCCCTCGCCGGTAGATCCTGGTCACAGAGTACGAGCAGACCGCCAGGAGACGCAGGTCGGCCGACAGGCTGGCGCCGGTGGCGGGCTCGACAAAACGGGGCAACGAGCCGATCTGGCGTGGGACCGCGGGCCGCAACCAAGGCGCCGGCGGCTGGAACGGGACCGCGTACAGCTCGGCCTCGCGTCCGTCGAACCGCTTGGCGACCAGAACGGCGCAGTCGGCTTTCGGATCGTAAACCAGCCCCTCGGCGTCGAAGCGACCACCGGCCGGAAAACGGTAGAAGCTCGCGGCACGGATCGGCGGCGGCTTGCTGGCTGGTCGGGCGGGGTCCGGCTCGTCGATCTTGTAGATTGCCCGCAACGCCAGCAAACCGCCGTTGTTGCCGATATCGCCCAGGTACAGATGTCCCTCGTCGTCGATGGCGATGTCTTCCCAGTCGACATTGGGGACGCTCAGGCGAAACTGGCGGACGATGGTGCCGTCGCGGCGGACGGCAAAGAGGGAGGGCGAGTTGCCCGAGTCGTTGTGCACCCAGAAGATGCCCGGATGCCGCCGGCTCTTGACGATCCCGGAGGCTTCAGGGAGTAGCCGGAGGTCAAACCGGCCCAGAAACTCCAGAGCGGAAGGAGGTCCGGCGAGCGCCAGAACCATCGCCACGATACGAAGAGAAGGAGACATTGGCCGTGCACGCTCCTGCAAGGGCATCGACCAATGATGGTAACAGACAGCGGCCTTGGTTGAACACTCCGGCGCTCGGAGGTAAGGCGAGAACGGGCCGGCAGCTCTCGGCGGAGAGCGCCGGCCGTTGGCACTGGCGAATTCGGATCTTCGTCGGCGAGAGCGGTGTGATGGTTGATCAGGAGCTCCAGATCTTTAAGACCTCGCCTTGGAGAGGGCTCAATTGGCCGTGCCCAGGTTCACGCTCCGAGCGGTCGTGTCCGTCGAGATCAACTGCCCCCCGCTGTAGTACCGCACCTGGACGAGCGTCATCGAGGTGACCCGGTTCGATTCCCAGCTCACCCCGGACTTGGCCACCGAGTAAGTGGGCTGGTAGCCGCTCAGATCGGATAGCGTGCAGGGAAAGCTCACGCCCAAGAGTCCCAGCCCCTGGCCGAACTTACCCCAGGTGACCGACTGGCCGTTGAGCACGTTGAAGTTGACGCTCCCTCCCGAGAGCGTCATCTGCTGGGTCCAGGTGATCGTTTCGCCCTGGGTTTCGCAGACCCCGGTCCCCGAGTTGTTGGCGTCCAGCACGGGAGGAATCGACGACCCGCTGGGCAACGGTCCATAGGACTTGACCTGCATTCCACCAGGCTGCCAGTCCGGGTAGTCCTGGTAATTCACATAGAACGTCACAAACGACGCGGTGGGATTGGAGTTGGGGCTCATGCAGGTGGTGATCTGCGGCCCCGATGACGAAGGGTCGGGGTTGGCGACGACGAGCTGCCAGTCCTCTTGAACCTCATCGATGACCGGTGAATCCGCCGGGGCCATTCCCAGGGGTATCGCCAGCGCCAGGAAGGCGACCGCCAACCATGTTCGTTGCGACCGAAGCATCTTCATTCACTCCTGTCAGAGAACATGTCTTGCTTGATAGAGTAATTAACGCGAGAGATAAACCTGGATCTGGCCCCCCGCGCTCCAGCTCTGTTGGGGGGTATGGCTGCTCATTAACGTCGGGCCGCTGGCCAGGCAGGGCTGGATGATCACGTACTTGGGGTTGCCCTGGAAGCAGACGCTGAGAATCCGCGCCGGCTGGAAATAGATCACGCGGTACCAGGCGTTGTTTCCATTTCCCCCGTTGCTGTCGTAGATGGGCACGAACACCGGCTGGCCGATGATCGCGTTCAAGCTGGATTTGATTCCCGCGCTGATGCCCGGGTTGCCGCCGAAGGTGATCGACGGGGGGTCGGTGCCGGAGAGCGCGATCGTGCTGCCCGGAAACGTGGCGAGCTGGGTCGGCGTGATTCCGTTCAGGATCTGGGAGTTGAGAGTGGAGGTGCTGTTGTTGGAAACGCCAACTTTGATGGTCCCCCAGTTGCCCGGCGAGCCGCTGCCCACCGGGTAGAGCAGCGATTCGTAGATGCCGTCGGCCCCGCTGGTCACCGTGTTGTTTGTGGTATTGTAGGTGTACTGATCGGTTGCGGTGGTGGGCCCGGCATTTCCGTAGAGGGTTTGACCCATGTATAGAAATTGAAAGCTGGGCGGCATCATGTTCAGCCACGTGTTCATGTCCAGGACGATGGGCAGGAGGTTGGCGCAGGCGGATCCGTTCGCCTGAAAGCCGCTGGTCTGGTATGGCCATGCGGTGGCCGTGCTGCTGACGGTCACGCTTGAGCCGTGGAAGCCCATGAGCTGGGCGAACACGGTCGGCACCACGCCCCCGTGACTGGCGTCGCGATAGAGCGTGACCTGGACCGAGTTGAACACGCTCGTGAGCGACGAGGATGTGTTCAGCGTGGAGCTGGGGTTTTTAGGGTCGAGGTAGCCCACGATGATCTGCCCCGTGGTCGCGTTCGACGTGTTCATGCTCAGCACGGGGGAGGCCCCAAGGACCTTGTTCGCCTGGGCGAAGGCCACCGCCTCGGTGTTGGCCCCAGTGATTTCGGTGGTCAAGTTGGTGGCGCCGCGGACGCGGTTCTCATCGGCCAGTTGCATGGCGCCGGCGAGAGCGGCCGAATCGGCCGCCGTGCCGAGCTGGCCTTGCGCCACGGCAATCATGGCGGTGTCAACCGCCAGGGCGGTGAATCCAATAAAGACTGGCAGCAACACCCCGAACATAACGACTGCAAGCCCTCGGCGGAGCCGGGGAGACTTCAAACAAAAGTGACGCATGGTGCAGCGCCCTCCTTTTCAGCAAGACGCAACGTGATGGGATTCTGGCTGATGGATACTGACCCGACGAGCTGCTCCACCGGTTGACTGGGAATTGGTGGCCGGCTACGGCCGCTCGCTGGACATGGTCGCGGAGCAGGTGATGTTGACGCCGTTTAAGAAAAGCGGAACGGGTAGCCAGCTCACGCTGTTGTACGGCACGACGAGGCTGACTGTGATCGGTGTTCCTCCGGGAGACGTGTCCCACGAGTAGGGGCTGGGACAAGTCGGTTCGACCGTGCCAACCGAGATTCCCGAGCCGTTGAGGACCGCATCGACGCTGTTCTGCACGTCGGTCTGCTCCATGCCACTGAGGACGGCGACGCGGCAGCCCTCACGGGCGGCGGTCGTCAGAAGCTGGGTGACCATACCCAGTCGAGACGATTCGATGATTCCCAGGACGAGCGTGAGAAACACGGGGGTGATGAACGCCATCTCCACCGCGCTCGCGCCTCGTCGTCTCCTTCGCTGGCTGCGGCGGCACACGGGTAAACTCCTCGCCCGGCTGGGCGAACGTGGGTTCGGTTTGCATTCACGTTTCGAGCATCGAAACCGATGCCAGGAGAAGCCTACGCCACTGGAAGTCAGTTGGTACGCACGCTTCAGAAAAGCAACCTTCGCGATGTGGTCCGGCCGCGGCCGAGCGAGATTGTTTCCCAAAGCCAGCAACCGAGCGCCGGCAGTCGCGGGCCGATCAACCCACCGGAGCACATCTTCAACGAAGGAATAGGTAGGGGCATACTGATTCTGCAAAGAACTACTGATCTTCCGGACACGCCAAGGCTGGCGCCTTGCGAAAGCCGCGGCGGGACGTCAAACTTGGTCGAAAATCGACCGCCTCGCCGAGGGCCGATCTCGTGCGCCCGAGCGAAACCATCACCCAAGAAGCGGAAACTCAGTAAGCCATGGAAATGCCGCAGATCCGTCCCGGAGCCGTCAAGAGCCCCCAGTGCAAGCTACGCGTGGTCGCCTTCTTCCACAACGCGGCCGAGGGGAACCTGGCCATCCAGCAATTGACCGCGATCGGAATACCCAACGACCAGCTCGGCGTCACTCCCCCGGAGCGAATCGACGGCGGCCAGGGGATGATCCTGTCGATCGGCTGTCCTGATGAGAAGTTGCTGGCCCGGTCCGAGGAACTCTGTCGCAAGCTCGGCGGTCAGCTCCATCGCCAGCGGGTGTGAATGGTCGGCAGTGGGCAGCCGGCAGTGAATTGTGGGCGGTGAATTGTGGCCAGTGGGCAGTTGAGAGTAGGGGACGTCGAATGCGCGATTGTCGGCCGACCGCGGTCTCGTTGGCGAGTGCCTCGCTTGTTCTTTGCATGCTTCGCGGCGGCGTGACTGCCGGGCCTCCAGACGTTCCGTCGTTCGCCCGCGGTGTTCCCCCGGTGCGCTCGGGGCCGCCGGTCTTCGCGTTCAACGGCAAGGACCTCAGCGGCTTCTACACGTATCTGCACGATCACAAGTATGATGATCCGGATGGGGTCTTCTCGGTGCGAGACGGCCTGCTGGTGATCTCGGGGAAGGAACTCGGCGGCCTGACGACGCGCCAGGAGTATGGCGACTATCACCTGGTCACCGAGTGGAAATGGGGAGGCAAGACGTGGCCTCCGCGGGTGGACAGGGCCCGTGATTCGGGGATCTTGATCCACTGCGTCGGCCCCGACGGCGCCTACGGCGGACACTGGATGGAATCGCAGGAATGCCAGATCATCGAGGGGGGCTGCGGAGATTTCATCATCGTCGCGGGCCAGCACAAGCCGAGCCTGACCTGCGAGGTGCGGCTGGGGGCCGACGGCCAGCCCTATTTCGAGAAGGGAGCCAAGGCCGTGACCCGGGATTCGGGCCGGTTCAACTGGTGGGGCCGCGACCCGGCCTGGAAGGACGAGATCGGCTTCCGGGGCAAGCGCGACGTCGAGAAGCCCACCGGCGAGTGGAACCGCCTGGAGGTCATCTGCGCCGGCGACACGATCACCAACATCCTCAACGGTTACGTCGTGAACGTGGGCACGAAATCCAGCCTCACCCGCGGCAAGCTGATCTTTCAGTCTGAAGGCGCGGAGATCCTCTTCCGCAAGATCGAGATCCGGCCGCTGATCAAGTAACGGTTCGGATTCCCTTCTCATCTGCTCAATTCGACTTACGCGGAATGGTGGGTACAATAGAAGGTACGACCATTCAAGACCCGGATGAGAACTGAGACGTGACAACCGCGCAAAAGGAACCCAACGGAAATGAGGCGTGCCCCGCCGCGACGGGGGCACTGGACTATCTCACCGTCAAAGGATTTCGCAGCATCAAGTCAATCGAGAAGTTGGAACTCCGTCGGATAAACGTCTTGGTGGGCGCGAATGGCTCCGGGAAGTCAAACTTCCTGGGAGTCTTCGAACTTCTTCGGGAAATAAGGAACGGTCGCCTGGTCGACTACACTGCGAGAGCAGGTGGTGCCGAGAAGATCCTCCATTTCGGGTCCAAGGTCACGTCCGAGATTGAACTGGAGATATCCTTCCGCGGAGGGGTTAACGGCTACCACGTTGTCCTGTCGCCGACTATCGAGGATCGGTTCTACGTGAGGGAGGAAGCGTACACCTATCGGGGAAAAGACGATCACCCGCTTCCCTACATTGAGAGGTTCCTCGACAGAGGCCCTGAGGCGAGGATAAGCGATTCAAAAGAACAGAACGTGGGTCGACTGCAAGAGATGCGTCCAGTGCAATCCTGGCTGTCAAGCTGGCGGAAATATCACTTCCACGACACCAGTTCCCTGTCACCCATGAGGAAAACGGCGGATGTCGATGACAATCGACTTCTTCGCCCCGACGCCCGCAACCTTGCCGCGTTCCTTTTCTTGCTGCATCAGCGCCATCAGCCCGAGTATCAGCTCATCCGGAAGACAGTCCAGCTCGTGGCACCGTTCTTCGACGATTTTCACCTTGAGCCACTGAGACTGAACCCAGACAAGATCAAGCTCGAATGGACCCACAAATCCACCGATGCCTACTTCGACGCATCCTCTCTATCCGACGGGACACTGCGATTCATCTGCCTCGCCACCCTCTTTCTGCAACCGCCCGAGTATCGCCCATCGGTGATCATCGTTGACGAGCCCGAACTCGGACTTCATGCCTATGCGATCACCATGCTGGCCAGTCTCGTCAAATCCGCCGCCACGGACACACAGGTCGTGCTGGCCACCCAGTCCGCCCTACTCTTGGATCATTTTGAGCCGGAAGACGTGCTTGTCGCCGACCTTGAAGAAGGTGCGACCACACTGAAACGCCTGGACTCTCAGGAGTTGGCCGGCTGGCTCGAGGATTACAGCCTGGGACAACTCTGGGAAAAGAACCAGTTTGGAGGACGACCA
>JBMFUH010000351.1:0-6886 GCA_049966735.1 Isosphaeraceae bacterium | reverse complement strand
ATGACGCGGCTTTTGGCGATGTAGACCGTACCGATCGAGATGCCGACGGCCTGCGCCGCGGCGGCCGGTTTCTGTCCGTCGACGGCGGTCAGGCAGAAGGCCTTCCAGGTCGACTCGCGAAACTCGCCGCGGACTTGCTCGGCGGCCCAGTGAAAGAGCCGGCGGCGGAACTCCGCGTCGAACAGGGCCGTTTCCGCCGAGTCGGGTGCAGGCACCCGCTCGAGCAGCTCGCGGACGTTCGGGTCGCCGGTCGCCTGGGGGCGGATGCGGCGGGCTGCCAGGAGGTTGATCATCAGGTTGCGGGCAATCCGGCAGAGCCAGCCCCGGAACGACCCCCGCGCCGGGTCGGGATCGTAGCGATCGATCGCCCCCGCCACCGCGCGAAAGACTTCCTGGGCCAGGTCCGCGGCATCCGCCTCCTGAAACCCCCTGGCTCGCGCCAGTCGCTCGATGAGCGGAGCGTAGATCGCCACGAACTCGCTCCATGCCTGGCCGTCCCGCGGGTCCTTGAGCCGAACGAGCAGGCTCTGACGCGTTGCCGGTGAATCAACCATCTGTTCCTCCCCTTCCTACACAGGGCCGAACGGGAGATCTTTCAGAGAATCGGGTCCGGATAGGAGACTCGTGCGACACGCATCACGACGGAGATGTGCATGCATGCACTCGGCTTCAGGAGCGTGATTTCCTTACTGGGGTCGTCGGGCGCTTGCTGTTGGTCTTCTCCGCCGCGCTAGCGGCCTTCCGGTTTCCCTCCTCGAGCGCCTTCGGGCCGAGCTGAATCGTCCGAACGTAAACGAGCGACTTGAGATCGGTTCCTACCTCGCCCTTGTCCCGCTTGTGCAAGAGGTAGCGGGTCGGTTCCTCGGAATTCTGGGCGCGGACGTAGACGATGCCCGAGAGGGTCCCTTCGATCTTCCGGCCGTTCTGAAGGGTGATTGTGTGGGTGTATTCGCGGGCGGGATAGCTGCGCCCGGTGTAGTACTTCTCATCGTTGGCGTTTTCCTTGAACCGCCATTCGTTCTCCATCCATTCCTTGAGGACGCTGCAATCGATTCGCTTGATCGCCTTGAGCGGTACCTCCCGGTGCTTCTTCTGCTTTTCGTCGTAGATCTTCAGCTTGGCATCCCGGGTGAGGGTGATCTGCCCCGGATGGACCTTGCCGTCGGACGTCTGAATGTACCCCGGCACGGCGTCGTCCCGCCTTTGGTCGGCTCGCTCCGAGCCCGATCCAAACGGATTGAGCGCAGGGGGTTCCGACTGCTGGCTCCAGGCTGGGGGAACCGCCGAGAGGAAGAGCAGAACGCAGCAGGCAGTGGGCAGTGGGCGGTGGGTAGCGAGCGGTGCGCAGTGGGCGGTGGGCGGTGGGAAAGTTCTCATGCTGCAGTCCACATCATTAATAATATTGTGGTTGGCGTCACCAGGGCATTGCGGTACCGTAAATTATAGTGCGGCGTTGGCACAATCGCTCTACTGACCACTGACCACAATTCACCGGCCACTAGCAACTAGTCACTAGCCACTGGTGAAAGAAGGACATCACGATGTCGGCGGCAAGGCACTCTGACGAGGGTGAGCTGTCGCGGAGGCAGTTCGTCAAAGAATCCACGATCGCCTACTGGACGGCGGCGGGGGCGGCGGGCTCCGGGATGCTGGCCTTGCCCTCGCTGGGCAGCGCGCAGGAGGGCTCGGGACCGGTCGACTGCGGTCCTCCGCCCAAAGCCAAGCCTCAGAGCCGGACCGGCGGGGAATCGTTTCCGCCGCTCCCTCTGCCGGCAACCCCGTTACGCCGGACCGAGAAGAAACGGCCCCCCGCGCCCCCCTCGCTGATGGGCAAGATGGCGATGGGACAGGTTCGCTATGTCCGCCGGGGAGACAAGCGGGTCGCGTACCGCGACTGGATGACCGACCCGGCCGACCTGGACAGCCTGCTTTCGTGGACCAACCAGAAGCTGGGCATTCACTACGGCAGGGCGGAGGCCGACTTCGAGCATTTCACGTTCGACCCGCGCGAGCTGCCGGCCCTCCTCTTTGCCGGCCACAGCGGGTTCAAGCTGGCCGACGACGTGCGCGAGCGGCTGGCCCGCTACGTGCTGGACGGCGGGATGATCATCGGCGACGCCTGCTGCGGCTGGAAGGATTTCGCTGACGCTTTCCGCCGCGAGCTCGAAGCCATCTTCCCCGGCCGCCCCTTGCGCAAGCTCACGCCCGACGATCCCCTGCTCTCCTCGTACTACAAGCTGTCCAACTTCACCTATCAGAAGGCCGACGGCTCCAAGTACGAGGACGGCCCCTGCCTGGAGGGCCTCAACGTCGGCTGCCGGCTGGGGGTGGTCTTCTCGCCGATCGACCTGACCTGCGGCTGGGACGGCCATGACCACCCGCGCGGGCTGCGGGTCGTCGTCGACCAGGCACGTCAGGTCGGCGCCAACTACGTGACCTACCTGCTGGGCAGCTATCAGCTTGGCCGGTTCCTCTCCAGCACCAAGGTCTACCACGAGGCCGACGCCGCCAGCCGCGACGATTTCATCTTCGCCCAGCTCGTGCACGACGGCGACTGGGACCCCGATCCGTCTGCCGTGCACAACCTGCTCAAGCACGTCCGGGATCATTCCACCCTCACCATCAAGTTCAAGAAGGTGAGCGTGAAGCCCAGGGACCCCAAGGCCATGGGCTATCCCTTGATCTACATGACCGGGCACAACGAGTTCCACTGGTCCGACGACGACCGGGCCTGGCTGCAACACTACCTGAAGGCCGGGGGCATGCTTCTGGCCGACGCCTGCTGCGGACGTCTGGCGTTCGACCTGGCCTTCCAGCGGGAAATCGCCAAGGTCTTGCCCGACCACAAGCTGGAGCGGCTCGAGCTGGACCACCCGGTCTATCACTCGCTTTACGACATCGGTAAGGTCGAGTACACCCCGCGCGTGGCCGAAGACTTCGGCACGATGAGCGGCCCCAGCCTGTCGGGAATCACCCTCGACGGCCGCCTGGCCGTCGTCTACAGCCGCTTCGACCTGGGCAACGGCTGGGAGCAGTTCCCTCACCCTTACTCCTACGGCTACAGCGACAAGGACGCCCTGGCGCTGGGAACCAACGTCATCGTCTCGGCGGTGACGCATTGAGTTCTTGGTCCTTGAGTCATTGGCTCATAGTGTCGTAGGGTCCGCTGTGCGGACCAAATACCCTGGCGATCGATCCGCACAGCGGACCCTACGGGGAGCGATCGGCCTGAAAACCGGTCTAGATGATCGTGGGACAAGATTCCAATCTTGTCAGTTCATAGCCCAATCTCGGAGTCCGACAAGATTTGGAATCTTATCCCACAACAGGAATCACCAACCATGTCTCCCCAAGCGGACGTTGTGACTTCCAGGTTGCGGAAGACCTGGCGCGAGTGGTGGGCGTTCTCCCTCTGGAGCGGGCTCGTTCTGGCCGCCGCCATGTCGCTGGCCACGCTCGTGCTCTTTGTTTTGCTTGACTCGCTGCTCAAGCTTCCCCAGCGCCTACTCGTCTGGTGCTTCGCCATCTGGGCCTTGACGAGCCTGGCGGCTCTCGCCGCGATCCTGGTGCGCCAGAAGCGGGGCAAGCGGTCGCTGGCGGCGACGGCCCGCCGCGTGGAGCTGGCCTTCCCCGAGCTGGAAAGCCACCTGATCAACGTCGTCCAGTTCGCCGAGAGCGACGGCGCCCTGAACGATCCGTTCCGCCAGGCCGCGATCGCCCAGTCCGCCGCGGCCGTTGCCGACGTTCCCTTCGAGCAGGCGGCCGCGAAGGAGGACCGCTGGCGCCGGTTTGCCCTCTGCATGCAGACTCCGCGCGACCTGCTCGAGTCGTTCCTCGTGCTGGCGGGTGTGCTGGGGCTGGCGGTGCTCCTCCACGCAACCGTCCCCACCTGGGCCTCGTCGACGCGCCGTGTGCTGCACCCGTTCTCGTTCGTCCCATCCGTGGGCTCGGTCAGGATCGTCAAGGTGACGATGACGCCCGGGGACGAGGTCCTGATCGGCTCCAGCCTGCAGATCTCCGCGGAGATCGACAACCCGACGCACAAGACGTTTCCGGCAACCCTCTACCTGCGCGAGCCCGGCAAGCCCGAGACCACGCTCGCGATGCTCGCTGATGAGACGGGCGGCAAGTACCTGGCCGCACTGTCGCAGGTTCTGACGCCAGTCCAGTTCCGGCTCCAGATCGGCGACACCCAGACCTCGGTCTACCAGGTCATCGTCTACGAGCGGCCGACCGTCACGGAAGTGGAAGCCGCGTACGATTTTCCGGCCTACCTTCAGCGCCCTCGGGAG
This sequence comes from Isosphaeraceae bacterium, assembly GCA_049966735.1. Classification (GTDB taxonomy): domain Bacteria; phylum Planctomycetota; class Planctomycetia; order Isosphaerales; family Isosphaeraceae; genus Aquisphaera. The sequence continues at coordinate 2,594 of JBMFUH010000351.1, read as the reverse complement.
ACGGTCAAGCAAAACCAGGGAGACCTGGAAGCCCCCCAGTTCACGAAGGCCGAGCTGAAGATCCATCCCTCCACGCCGATCGCCCGGGGCCACCTGGTGATCGACGGCAAGGAGATCGAGGGCCAGGTGTCCGACGAGGGGAAGACGCTCAACGCGTCGCTCTTGCTCAAGGACACCACGACCTACACCATCCACCTCTTCACGACGAAAGGACATACCGACCCGCAACCACGCGTCAACCAGGTGAAGGTGAACGCCGATCTGCCTCCCACCGTCCAGCTCGTCGAACCGGCGGGCGAATCGACCGTGGCGTTGGGTGCGAAGCCACCGGTCGTGGTCCGCGCCAGCGACGACTACGGTCTGGGCGAGGTCCGCATCGAATGCCGGGGAATGTCTTCCCAGGCCGCGGGGAACTCTCGCCAAGGCGCGGAAACCTCTCGCAAGGATGCCGGGGGGATCGCTCGCCAGAGCGCGGGAGCCTCGCGCAGTGATCCGGGAAGCTCTCGCCAAGGCGCAAAGCTCGCGGAGGAAGAAGAGAAATCATCAAGCAAGAATCTCATTCCCTTTGCGGGCTCCGCGCCTTTGCGAGAAACTCCCGCGTCTTGGCGTGAGGCTCCCGGATCTTCGCGAGAACGCCCCCTTCAAACCATTGCCTCCTGGTCGAAGTTCGCGGCATCGGGCGCGGTGCTCAGCAAGGCTCTCGACCTTGACGCCGCGCACGTCAAGGCGGGCCAGACGGTCTGGGTCCGGGCCGTCGCCCGGGACCGTCGCCAGGTCGATCTGCCCGAACTGAAGCTGGAACCGCAGACATCGGCGACTCCCTGGCAGCAGGTTCACATTGTCGCCTCCGAGGCGAAGGCCAAGACCGATCTGAGCCAGCTCGAAAGCCTGCACACGGCTCTGGCGAAAATCCTTCAGAGCCAGCTCCGGGCGCGGGCGGCCGCGACCGAGCTTCCCAGGCTGAAGACCGAGACCCAGGTGGGCAAGGTCGCAGGCGACGTGAGAGGTCAGCAGGTGGCCATCCAGAAGGCGACGTCCGCGGTCCTCGACTCGATCGGTTCGACGGACGATCCCGACCGGCTCACGATCAAGCGCGTGCTCGGCAAGCTGTCCGTGGGCGAGATGGTCGAGGCCATCCGCCAGGCCGAGGCCCTGGAACAGGCTCACGCCACGAGCGAACTGACCAAGCCGGCCGCGCAACTGATGGCGACGCAGGACAAGATCGTCGACGTCCTCCGCCGACTGCTCGGCGAGATCCGCAAGGAATCGGCCCAGCTCCTGGCCGAGATGAAGAAGCGTCCCGACAGCGAGTTGCCCACCGACGTCAAGGACAAGCTCAAGAACCTGAAAGACAAGCTCGAGGAGTTTCTCAAGCAGCAGAAGAAGGTGATCGAGGCCACCGAGAACCTGGCCAAGAAGCCGGTCGACGATTTCACCGAGAAAGACAAGCAAATCCTCAAGGACCAGGCGGCCGCCGAGGATGAATGGTCGAAGTTCATGGCCGAGAAGCACAGTGACTTGAGCAAGCTCCCCGAGCAAGATTTCTCCAACCCCAGCCTGCTCAAGGAGCTGGTCGAGGTCCAGACCGAGCTGAAAATGGCCAAGGACGCGCTCACCAAGAAGACGGCCGACATCGCCGTCCCTCTCGAGCAGCTCGGCGCCGAGATGGCCAAGGAGATGACCACCAACATCGAGAAGTGGCTGCCGGACACCCCCGATCGCGAGAAATGGAGCCAGGAAGAGCCCCTCACCGACGACATGAAGGAAGCCCCCATGGCCGAGCTGCCCAAGGAGATGGAAGACATCGTGGGCAAGCTGATGGAAGACGAGGAAGACCTGTTCAACGAGATGGAAGACGCCTCCAGTAGCTGGGCCGACTCGCTCGATAAAGGTGCCGGCTGGGACGCGATGGACGGCCCCATCTCCAACAACAGCGCGCGGGGCGTCACCGGCAACCGCCTTCCCAACTCCAGCGAGATCGCCGGTCGCAGCGGCGAGGGTCGGCAAGGCAAGTCGAGCGGCGAGTTCGTGGGCGATACCGCCGTGGGCAAAGGCGGGCGCAAGACTCCCAGCCGCCTCACGCCCGACGCCTACGTGAAGGGACAGATCAAGGATTACAGCAAGGACCCAGTCGGTGGCGCGACCGGTGGCGGCAAGGAAAGCGGCGCGGGGGGCGAAGGGCTGAAAGGTCCCGTTCCCAACCGCCCGGATCGCGACCTGGGCCGGCTGGCCAGCAAGCAGGCCCAACTCCGCAACAAGGCCGAGGGGGTCAACCTCAAGTTCCAGGTGCTCAAGTACCACCACACCGACCTCAAGCGGATGATCGACGTGATGGCCGCCGTCGAGTCCGACCTCAAGGCCGGGCGCTACCGCAACGCCCTTCGCCGCCGCGACGTCCTGCTCGAGGGTCTGGGCCAGGTCAAGACCTACCTCAAGGGGGAGTTCACCATCCGCCAGGACCAGACGGCCAACCTCCCCACCGACATCCAGAAAGAGATCCTGGGCAACATGCAAGATCCGTCGCCGGCAGGCTGGGAAGAACTCAACCGCCAGTACTTCGAGCGGCTGACGTCCGCGTCGGCCTCGACCGCGAC
>JBMFUH010000350.1:4314-6902 GCA_049966735.1 Isosphaeraceae bacterium | reverse complement strand
TCGGTTCCAGGCATGACCCCCTACCAGTCCCGCGTCGGCCTGGAGGCTCAAAACTCGGCGACCTCGGCGGCCAACTTCGACATCCTTGGCGTCGATGTCGTGTACAGCAACACCTTCACCTCGGGCGTGATCCAGTTCAGCTCCCCGACCTACACGGCCCAGGAGAACCAGGGTTCCATCCAGATCGACGTGGTGCGAATCGGGGGCACCGTCGGGTCGTTCGCGGTCAGCTTTGTGGCCACCGACGGCACAGCGAAAAACGGCGTTAACTACAACGCGGTCTCGGGCGCACTCACCTTCCCCAGTATCTCGGGCCCAGGCTCGACAGGCACAAACACCCAGACGATCGTGATCCCCATCATCGACGATCACCTCTACGATGGCGACAAGACGGTGAACCTGTACCTGAGCAATCCCACGCTGGTGGCTCCGATGGGCAGCGTGATTCAGGCGACCCTCACGATCCAGAACACCGACGCTCCGCCGCCTACCGTCTCGCCGACCGTGACCAAGATCTACGTGCCCGGCACGCGCAGGTTGAGCGCCTTCTTGCTCACCTTCAGCCAGCCGATGGATCTGACCTCCGCCGGAAACGTGAACAATTACGTGGTGAGCCTGCCCCCGGCGCGGAGGGGCGGCAGGGCACGCACCGTCCCCATCTCGCGGGCCGCGGTCGATCCCAGCGGATTGTACGTCACGCTCTACCGCACCAACGTGGTTGCGCACCTGACGAGATTTGTTCAAATCATCGTTCGGGGCAAGCCCTCGACGGGGCTCTTGAGCCAGAGCGGCACCTTCCTGGCGGGGTCGAACGGCGTCTCGGGAACCGATGCGAAGCTCGTGGTCTCGGGCTACTGATCGCCGTGGCCGATTCGCCGGCTTCACGGTCCTCCGGGGACTGAGGTCTTGCCGCGCCTGGCCTGGCCCCTTAAGATGATCGCTCCGAAGGCAACTTCGGATGGTCCCCAAAGTGAAAAGCCTTTACTGGCAAACCGCTTTCGCGAGAAGCCGGTGCACCAGTATTGTAGGGTCCGCTGTGTGGACCAAATGCCCCGGTGATCGGTCCGCACAGCGGACCCTACGGGGAACGATCGATCCGAAAACCGCTCTAGTCGCTAACCACTCAGCTTGAGCATGATCCTCACACGCCCCCAACCGAAGTACACTCCCGGAACTCGACTGCGAATCACTCAGCACGTCCGGGTCGGCCATCGACGCTGGCTGACCACGGTCGAGGGAACGGTCGTCGAGGAGGGAAAACGACCGGTGGGGGGCATCGAGATGGGTGGCAAGGCCTCCTACTGCATGCAGGACACGCTTCGGCTGCGCCGCGATGACGGCGAGATCGTCGAGGTTGCGATTGATGAGCAGACGGAGGTAGTTGCGAGTGGCGAGTAGCGCGTGGTCAGGAGGAAGAGCTCATTCAGACTGACCACGGTCGCCTGCCCGCATCGGTGGGCAATGCCCACCCTGCTCCTCGCCACTCGCCACTCGCCACTCGCAACTAACCACTAACCACTAGCAACTAACCCATGGTCATCTATAGCTACATCTTCATCGGTCTCCTGCTCCTGACGGCCATCGCCTTTGGCGTGTCACCGCTGATCATCGTCGCGATCATCGCTCCGCGCAAGCGGTCGCTGGCCAAGTCAGACACCTACGAATGCGGTGTTCGCACCTACGGCGAGACCTGGGTGCGGTTCCGAATCCAGTATTACATCTACGCGATGATGTTCGTCGTGTTCGACATCGAGACGGTGTTCCTCTTTCCCTGGGCTGTCAGCTATGCGGGGCTGGGAACGTTCGCCCTCGTTGAGATGGTCATCTTCCTGGTGATCCTCGCAATCGGACTGGCCTACGCCTGGGCCAAGGGGGTTTTGCGGTGGGTTTGACATGGTCTTCCTGGAGTGCCCTGGCACCGGTCTGGGCACAGCAGCAGCTCGTCACGCTCAATACCTTCACCGTCGTCCGCTGGGTTCTCTGGCTCCTGCTTGGCTTCTTCGGGGTCTTCCCGGGAATCGTGGCCTACATGGTCTGGCTGGAGCGAAAGGTCGCGGCACGGTTTCAGGACCGGATCGGGCCCAACCGGGTCGGTCCTCTGGGCCTGCTTCAGCCGATCGCCGATGCCCTCAAGCTCCTGACCAAGGAAGACATCGTCCCCCGCTCCGCCGATCGCTGGATTCACCTGGCGGCCCCGGTACTGGTCATCATCTCGGCCTTCCTGGTGATGGCCGTCATCCCCTTCGCCGTGGGTCTGGCACCGGTTGATTTGCCTTCAGGAATGGTCTACCTGATCGCGGTCTCGAGCATCAGCCCGCTGGGCATCTTCCTGGCGGGCTGGGCCAGCCGGAACAAGTATTCGCTCCTGGGCGCCATGCGGGCGGTCGCTCAGCTTGTCTCGTACGAGGTTCCCCAGGTGCTGGCAACGGTGCCCATCGTTCTCTGGGCCGGCAGCCTCAGCCTGGTGACGATCTTCGACCGCCAGCTCGACTTCGGCTGGTTCATCTGCTCTCCTCCGGGCTTCCTGGCGTTCGTGATCCTCTTGATCGCCAGTATCGCCGAGGTGAACCGCACGCCGTTCGACTTGC
>JBMFUH010000350.1:0-4304 GCA_049966735.1 Isosphaeraceae bacterium | reverse complement strand
AGATCATCGCCGGCTATCATACCGAGTACTCCAGCATGCGGTTCGGCCTCTTCTTCCTGGCCGAGTACCTGAGCGTCTTCGCCGTGAGCTGCGTGGCGACGGTGCTCTTCCTGGGCGGAGGAACGTTGATCCCGTTCGTCGAGTTTCCCGTGAACATGATCAGCGACGGCTCGACGCTCTCGCTGGTCCTGGTCGACCTGATCCTGGTCGGCGTCTTCCTGTCCAAGGTGCTGTTCTTCATCTTCGTGATGTTCTGGGTGCGGGCCACCTTGCCTCGCGTCCGGGTCGACCGGCTGATGAACTTCGCCTGGAAGTACCTGGTTCCGCTGGCCATCGTCAACCTGCCCATCTCCGCCGTCTGGTACGAGATGGTCATTCGCCCGGGCGGCCTCACGCTCATCAACTGGATCTGGGGGTTCGTCGTCACGCTGGTCCTGGTGGTCCTGGCGATCTACCTCGTGTTCCTGATCAACCGCAAGGCGTCCGCAAGGGTTCCCCTGGGCTCCGAATGGCCCACGGTCGGACCTCTGCGATCGCCGGCGACCGCCGGCCGCTAGCCGTCCCAATTGTCAGTCGGCATCTGCCATCTGGCATTTGCCATCTGCCATCCGTCATTCGCCATTTGCCATCCGAAGCCAACCGAATCGGAGAAGAAAGTCGTGGTCGAGCTCCTCTTCCTGGTGATTGCCGCGGTTGGGCTGCTTGCGGCGCTGGGTACCGTTCTGGCCCGCAACCTGGTCCACGCGGCCGTGTTCCTGGTGGCCTTCTTCTTCACGATCGCCTGCATGTTCGTCCTCCTGGAGGCGGAATTTCTGGCGGCGCTTCAGGTGCTCGTCTACATCGGGGCGGTGGCCATCATCCTGATGTTCGGCATCATGCTCACCCGGAACATCCAGGGTGACGATACGACGATCCTCACGGGGGCGTGGCGGGCCCCGGCGTTCTTCGCCGGGTTCTGCGTGCTGGGCATCCTGGTGCTCGGCATCAACAACGCGGTGGCCCCGGTGAGCCAGAGCCCGTGGTCCGGCTCGAACGTGCGGCCGTCGATCGCCCCGGAAGAGGCCAACAATCCCCAGACCGTCGCCCGCCGCGAGGCCGTCAACAACATGGCCCGGACCGTGGGCTACGAGCTGATGACCCGGTACGCGGTTGGGTTCGAGGTTGCCGGCCTGCTTCTGACCGCCGCGCTCGTGGGGGCCATCGTGCTCGCGCATCGCGAGGAAGAGGAGCCGGGCGGAGCGGCGGCTGGCAGCCCTTCCCGGAGAGCCGCCGGAGCGGCGGGGCCACCAGCCGCCGAGTCGGGCCTGGTCTCCACGGGAACGGGTCTTCCCGGATGAGAGAAACCGTGAACCGCTGAAACCGACTGGCGTGAAGATTCGTTTGAACCTCATTGCGTTGCTTCTCAGAAATTCCTCAATCGAGTTTGCACCATGGGCGCCGATATCCCGCTGACCTGGTTCCTCTACTTCGCCGCGGCCTCCTTCTCGATCGGCCTGGTCGGGGTCTTACTGAGGCGGAACGCCATCGCCGTGCTCATGGCCATCGAGATCATGCTCAACGCCGCGAACGTGAATCTCGTGGCGTTCTGGCGCTATGGCCGCGCTCCGGTCTCGGCCGGTCCGCTGCCCGGCGTCATCCTGGCCTTGTTCGTGATCACCGTCGCCGCGGCGGAAGTCGCGGTCGGCATCGGTCTGATCTTGCTCTGTTACCGCCGCTGGCATGCCGCCGACGTCGATCGTTACGACAGCATGTCGGGGTAGTGGGCAGTGGGCAGTGAATTGGAGTCGGTCCGCACAGCGGACCCTACACGGAGCCATCGACCGGAAACCCACACTAGCCACTGACAACTAGGCGTAGGGTGGGCATTGCCCGCCCTACAGTTTCCAACCACTAGCCACGACTCACTAGCAACTTGGTATCAAGCCCCATGCAACCCACCCTGCCCAGTGTCGACTTCCGCGATTTCTGGTTCCTGGCGCCGGCCATCGTTCTGTCGGCCTGGGGGCTTCTGGTCCTGATGACCGACCTGGCCCTCGCGCGTCGGCTGACTCCGTCCGCTCGCCGCCGGACAGTCGGCTGGCTTGCTCTGGTCGGAGTGGCACTGGCTCTGGTCGCGGCAGTCGGTTTGATGCAGGTCGAGCAACTGACCTCCAGTGAAAGTCCTCCCGCCTGGCTGCCGGCCTCCCTGGTCAGTTACTTCAGCCAGGCGCCGGGGGCCATCTTCCTGGGAACGCTATCGGCCGATTCCCAGACCGCGGTCTTCAACGTCGTCTTCGTCGTACTTTTGGGCTTGGTGATCTACATGTCCATGGCCTGGTCGTTCACGGAGGAATGGGGCGAGTACTTCGCGCTCCTGATGTGGGCCTCGGTCGGGATGATGCTGCTGGCGGCCTCGGAAGAGCTGATCACCCTCTTTCTCACGCTGGAGACGATGACGATCTGTCTCTACCTGAGCACCGCGCTGGAGAAGACACGCAGACGCTCGGCGGAGGGGGGGTTGAAATACTTCGTCTACGGATCGGTCTCCTCGGCCCTCTTTCTCTTCGGCTTGAGCCTGCTCTACGGACTGACGGGCACGACCCAGTTCGAGGCGATCCGATCGGTCCTGGCGTCGAACGGGCCCTTAAGCAGCGGCCTGTCGGGCAACGTGGCCGGGGCGACGGCGCTGCTCCTCATGCTGGTTGGCTTCGGCTTCAAGGTTGCCGCGGTGCCGTTCCACCAGTGGGCTCCCGACGCGTACGAGGGAGCCCCCGCGCCGGTGACGGCCTGGATTGCCACCGGCTCCAAGCTGGCCAGCTTCATCGCGCTCATGAAGGTCTTTCTCCACGCCCTGCAACCCTGGTCTCACCCGTCGGACCACTTGATGGGTCCCGGATGGCTGGGTGTGATCGCCGCCATATCGGCCGTGACGATGACCTACGGCAATTTCGCCGCGCTGGCCCAGCGCAATTTGAAGCGAATGCTCGCCTACTCCTCGATCGCCCACGCCGGCTACATGCTCGTCGGAGTGGCCGCCGCCAGTGTCTCGACACATGGGGCGGAGTCGGCCGGCTCGGTGCTCTATTACCTGGTCGTCTACGCGTTCACCAACGTGGGCGCGTTCGCGGTGGCCGCCTGGCTGGTGCGCGACAAGAAGACCGACGACATCGACGACCTCAACGGGCTGGGCTTCCAGTCGCCGGCGCTGGCGGTCTGCATCGTCATCCTCATGCTCTCGCTGATCGGCGTGCCCCCCTTCGCCGGCTTCTTTGGCAAGCTTTACATGTTCATGGAAGCCCTGAACCAGGAGAGCAGCCAGGCGCGGCTGACCTTGATCGGACTGGTGGCGCTGGGCCTCTTCAACTCCGTCGTGTCGGCGTTTTATTACGTGCGCGTGCTCAAGGCCATGTTCCTGCGTGAAGCCGGCGGCAAGCTGCGGCTGGGCGCTGCCGAGAAGTCGATCGAGATTCCCATCGCCATCGGCGCCCTGGTTGCCGTGGGCTTTGGTCTGTTTCCCGGGCCGCTTGTCTCCGTCATGCGAGCCGCTTCCGTACCGATGCTCACCGAAACCGGCGGGGGCTATTCCTCGCTGATCTCGGCGCCCACCGGGCCCGGCTACCGACCGTTGAACTCCCGACCGTTGGACGCTTCGGTGCCACTGGCGCCTGGCCTGAGGCCCGCGGACGCAAGGAAGGCGAACGCGATGTCTCCGGAGCAAGCGGCGAAATACGCCGAGCAGTTGAAGGCGGCTTCGGGCCGCATGCGCGGCATGCGCGGCAGGCGTGGTCCGGCCGCCAAGAATGCCGCCGAACCGGCCAAGAATGAGGCGGCCAAGTCGAAGTCCGGGGAACCGCCGGCGAAGAAGGCAGAGGCCGAGTCCAAGAAAACTCCCTGATCTGAGCTCCGAGCAGCGGGCTAAACGGCGCGGAACAAGCCAACGATTCCCAAAGAGACGCACGAAACAAGACGAGACGGCCATGGCGATCATCAACACGTTCGAGAAGTGCCTGGAAAGCCCCTACCTGGTCGAGGACAAGGAGGCCCCGGCGCGGATCGGCGAGCTCCTGGCGAAGGCGGGCGACCGGCTCGAAGCTGCCGTGAACATCCAGACGAGCGGCCAGGGCGACCCGGCCGACGTCGTCTTCCTCAGCTATGAATCGATGTTCTGCTGCCTGCGAGCGCTGGTCTACGCCAGGGGCTATCGCGAGATGGGCCTGCGCTGCCTTCTGCTAGCCTGCGAAAACCTCTACATCAAGCCTGGCCAGCTCGACGCCGACCACCTCCGCAAGTTCGTGCTGGCCCAGCGGCTCAAGCTCTCGCCGGCC
>JBMFUH010000349.1:0-6910 GCA_049966735.1 Isosphaeraceae bacterium | reverse complement strand
ACGTTCTCAAAACTCTGGAGCAGGGTGAGGAAGGAATCGGTAAGTTCCATGCGTCGGCTTCCTTGCCTTGGTGCCTTGTTGCGACATCCGACACCACGATAGGATGCCAAGAAATCGCGGGGAAGCCGACCTGTTTCTTTGAACAGTTGCCCCCCTCCTGAAAGTGCGAAACAAGAACTCAGACCTCATCGCCGCCATGCACGAAGTCAAAGCCGAAGCGGCCTTTAATGCAAAGATGACCACGTGTAACATCGTTATCGAGTGGCGATGTGACCTTGACGATCCGGTTATCCTGAACGTGCAGCGAAAGGGTGCAGCCCACGCCGCAATAGGGGCAGATGGTGTCGGTTCGGGTTTGCCGTGATTCATCCCACCTGCCTTGCCTGCGCAGCTCAAACTCGCTACGGAACATGAGCGCGCCCGTCGGACAGACGCCGATGCAGTTGCCGCAATAGACGCAGGCCGAGTCGGGCAGCGGAACATTGCCTTCGGTGGAGATCCGCGCGTCGAAGCCCCGGCCGGAAACCGCGATGGCGAACGTGTTCTGGGCGTCGGTCCCACATGCCTCGACGCACTTGTAACAGAGAATGCATTTTGAATAGTCGCGAATATAAAGGTCGTTGTCGATCTTCACCGGCTGCATCACGGTCTCCGCCGCGGTGCCGTCGGTGGGGTGATGGCGCCCCGGTTCCCGGCGGTCGCGTTCCGCTCCGCTGGAGGGAGGCAGCGGCGGTCCGTAGCGCTCGGGACGGGCGTCATAGCGCGCCATGTATGCCTGAGCCTGGGGCGCCGTCGAGAGATCGACCGATGAGCCCAGAAACTCCAGCACCATCTTCCGCGCCAGGCGGACGCGGGGACTGTCGGTCTGGATCCGCATGCCGGGTTCGACCCGCCGCGAACAGGCCGGGACCAGCGTTCGGGCCCCGGCGAGCTCGACCACACAGATTCGGCAGACATTCACGGGAGTCAGGTTTTCGAGAAAGCAAAGCGTGGGAATGTCGATTCCCAGGGACCGGCACGCCTCCAGGATCGTCCAGGTGGCCGGCACGCTCGCCGTTTGGCTGTCGATCACGAGTTCCACGCTCGGCGTCTCCGCGCGGGCCGGTGGTGACGGCAGGCCGCTGGAAGGCGGAGGCGGATAGAACCAGAGAGAATTATCGGTCATTGGGAACGCTCCCGCTCATTCATCACGTCCAGCGTCGCAAATGCCGACTCGATGGCATTCGACGCCGTCTGGCCCAGCCCGCAAATCGAGGCGTCGCGCATCACCTGGCCGATCTCCTTGAGTAACAACATCTCGTTGGCCCGGGAGCCGAGCGGCCGGCCTGACCGGAGCCGCTGGACAAGCTCCTCTTGCCGCACGGTCCCCACGCGACAGGGGACGCATTGTCCGCACGACTCATCGCGAAAGAACGCCGCGATCCGTGCCAGGATGTCGCCCAGGTCGATCGTTTCATCGAAGACGAGCACCACGCCGGAGCCGAGGAACGCCCCCGCCGCACGCGTCCCTTCGAAGGTCAGCGGCAGATCCAGCTTGTCCGGTCCCACGAAGGTTCCGGCGGCGCCTCCCAGCAGCACCGTGCGCAACGCCTTCCCGCCGGGAACCCCGCCCGCCAACTCGATCAGATCCTTCAGAGACGCGCCGAAATCCACTTCATACACGCCCGGACGCGTGACATTCCCCGAAACACAGAAGAGCTTCGGCCCGCTCGAACCCGATGTGCCGATGCTCGAGTACGCCTCACCGCCCAGCGACAGAATGAGTGGGATGTTGACCAGGGTCTCGACGTTGTTAATGACTGTCGGCTTGCCGAAAAGACCGGACTGGACCGGGAACGGAGGCTTGTTCCGCGGCTCGCCCCGCTTGCCCTCGATCGAGTTGAAGAGAGCCGTTTCCTCGCCACAGATGTAGGCGCCCGCTCCCCGGCGCCGCTCGATGTCAAAGGTGCGGCCTGAATCCAGGAGATTCTTTCCCAACAGCCCCGCGGCGCGTGCCGCATCGATCGCCCGTTCCAGCCGAAGGGTCGCCAGCGGATACTCCCCGCGAACGTACAAATACCCGCGCTCGCTTCCCGTCGCCAGGCCGGCGATCGTCATCCCCTCGATCACCGCGAACGGGTCGCCCTCCATCAGCACCCGGTCCTTGAAGGTGCCTGGTTCGGACTCGTCGGCGTTGCAGACCACGTAGTGCGGTCGCGCGGGAGCCTTCGCCACGGCCTCCCACTTTCGGCCGGTCGGAAACGCCGCACCTCCGCGGCCCATCAGCCGAGATGCCAGAACCTCCCCGATCACCCCCTCCGGACCGATCTCGATCGCCCGCCCAAGCCCCTTGTAACCTCCCGAACCGCAGTAGGCGTCAAGACTCTCGGGATCGACCCGGCCAATTCGCCCGAGCAGCCGGAGACCGGGACTCCCATACTGCGGCACGGATGCACGCAGCGACTCGAAACCCTCGTCCAGCGCCTCCTCGTCTCCTTGCGCGGCCAGGATCTTCCTGGCTGTCGCCGGAGCCAGCGAACTGCCTTGCGGTGTTTCACCGGCTTTCAGGACCAGGGCGGCGGGAGCATGCTCGCAACGGCCCAGGCATGGACCACGCTTCCAGGACCCGGCGTCCTCCGGTCCGAGCATCCGCTCCAGCTCGGCGCAGAGATGCTCGGCCCCTTTGATCCGGCAGACGATGTCGTCGCAGACGTGGGTGACGATCGGAGGCCGCGGTGTGATCGAGAAAAGGTGGTAGAAGGTGGCCAGGCCGTGCGCCTCGGCGGGGGGCACGCTCAGTCGTCTGCAAATGTAGTCGAGGGCGCCCGGTGAGATCCAGCCGATCCGCGACTGCACGGCGTGGACCGCGGGCAAGAAGAGGTCGCGGCGCGATCGAGCCTCGTGGCCGCCGGCCAGGGAGCCGTGTCCCTCCCCTTCCACGTCCCTCTCTCCACCGGCCCAGGCGGACGTTGGAGGCCCCAGAATCGAATCAACGGCGGCTTGCTCGGTCGCGGTGGGCCTGGGACCGTGGAAGTGCAGATCCATTGTTTCAGGAGACTCCGAGCCGCTCGACCCGGATGGCGGCGGCCTTGAACTCCGCGGTTCCCGACTGGGGATCCGTGGCGTCAATCGTCAGGATATTGGTCGCGACTGCGTCCTGGAAGTGGGGCGTCATGAACGTGAGCCCCGGACGAAGTCCCTCATCGATCCGCACCGGCACCTCGATCTGCCCTCGCCGCGATGCCACGCGCACGACCTCACCGCCGCGGATTCCCAGGCGATGGGCATCCTCCGGGGAGATGTCGAGGGTCTCGCCGCGACGCAAGGGCGACGCGTAGCCCGACGACTGCACGCCGGTATTGTAGTCGTCGAGCCGGCGCCCCGTCGTCAGCCGGAGCGGAAACTCGTCCGTCAGCCGCTCGACGGGCGGGGCGTGTTCCACGGGGTGGAAGGCAACCTTCGGGCCCTTCAGCGGCTGCTCCCAGAGCCTGTCATGCAGGAACAACTCGCCCGGATGCGTCTCGTCGTAGCAGGGCCACTGAAGCCCCCCCTCCGCCTCGAGGCGTGCATAGCTCATCCCCGCGTGGACAGGGCTCAGCGCCTGGACCTCGTCCCAGATTTTCTCGGAGTTCGGTTCACCCCAGTCGTGCCCCAACCGCCGCGCGAGATCGAAGAGGATTGTCAAGTCGTCCCTGGCGCCGACCGGAGGATCGATCGCCCGGCGCACGCGCTGGACCCTCCGCTCGCTGTTGGTCACCGTCCCTTCCGACTCGCACCAACCCGCGGCGGCCGGGAAGACAACGTGGGCCATCTGAGCGGTGGCCGTGAGAAAGATGTCCTGCGCGATCAGAAAATCGAGACGCTCCAGCCGATGCCGCGTCCTCGCCTGATCCGCCTCCGACTGGAGCGGATTCTCGCCCAGGACGTAGAGCGCGCGCAGCTCGCCCTGCTCCATCGCCTCGAACATCTCCGAGAGGTGCCAGCCGCGTTTGGGAGGGATCGCCACGCCCCAGCGCTCCTCGAACTTGTTGCGAAATTCGTCGACCTCGACGTGCTGGAAGCCGGGAAGGCGGTCCGGCAGCGCGCCCATGTCGCCGCCCCCCTGCACGTTGTTCTGCCCTCGGAGCGGGTTGAGGCCCGACCCGTAACGGCCCACATGACCGGTCAAGAGAGCCAGGTTGATGAGCGCGAAGACGTTGTCGACCGCGTTGTGGTGCTCTGTGATGCCCAAGGTCCAGCAGAGGATCGCACGGTCAGCCCTCGCGTATGCATGCGCCAGATCCCGGATCACCAGCGCCGGAACCCCTGTTTCCTTCTCGGCGTAGGCCAGGGTATAAGGCTCGACGGCCTGTTTGTATGCCTCAAAGCCCGTCGTGGCGTGATCGATGAATTGCCGGTTCTCCAGTCCCGCGGCGATGATCTCCCGGCCCAACGCGTTGGCCAGGGCGATGTCGGACCCGACGTCCAGCCCCAGCCACCCGTGGGCCCAGCGCGCGGAACTGGTGCGCCGGGGATCGATCACGTACAGGCGCGCCCCGTTATGAATGCCCTTCAGCAGATGATGAAAGAAGATCGGATGCGTTTCGCGAGCGTTCGACCCCCAGAGCAAGATGACGTCCGTATCCTCGATTTCCCGGTAGGAGTTCGTTCCGCCTCCCACCCCAAATACAGTCGCCAGACCGGCGACACTCGGCGCGTGTCAGGTCCGGTTGCAGCTATCGATGTTGTTGCTGCCGATCACGACGCGAGCGAACTTCTGGGCAACGTAGTTCAACTCGTTGGTCGTCTTGGAGCAACTGAACATCCCGAAGGCGCGCGGACCATGCCGAAGGGTGGTGGCGCGCAAGCCGGCCGCGGCGCGATCGAGCGCCTCGTCCCAGCTTGCCGGCCGCAGCGTGGCGTCGACACGAACCAACGGCTCCCTCAGCCTGGCATATCGCCCGGCCTTCGTCTTCGATCTCATCGCTCGCACTCGACTAGGGGAGAAACCTGGTAAGATGTAGCAAGTATCATTGTACGGTAATGAGAGTAGGACTCAAGTTAAACTACCGGCGGCGAAGGGGCTTTGCCGCTCTTGAATTTCCCTTCACGATTCCACCATGACCACATTGCAGTGTTGCGAAACGGCCTCCTACCCGATCGAGAAGCATGGCGGCCGCGGTCCCGGCCAGCCTCGGATGGACGATGTGGCCCTGGAGGCCCCGCTGGAGATCCGCGTCGCGGGCCGGCCGGCCACCGTCATCATGCGCACTCCCGGAGCGGACGAGGAGCTGGTGCGCGGTTTCCTGTTCAGTGAAGGAATCATCAGCCGGGCCGATGACATTCTTTTCATGCACCGTCCCGACGACCTGCCCAAAGCACTCGCCGGCAACGTGATTGACGTGCGGTTCGAGGCTGCCGGCCGTCGCAAGGGACTGGATCGGCCCTTTTTCAGCAGCACGAGCTGCGGAGTCTGCGGCAAGAAGTCGATCGCCTCACTGGAAATCGGTGCGGCTCAGGTGGAATCCTCGCTTCGGGTCCGCCGCGACGTGTTGACGTCTCTTCCCGGCCGGATGAAGGCCGCCCAACCAACGTTCGCGCTGACCGGCGGGGTGCACGCGTCGGGCCTCTTCACCGCCGACGGCGTGCTCGTGGCCGTGCGTGAAGACGTGGGCCGGCACAACGCGCTGGATAAACTGATCGGCTGGGCCCTAAAGGCAAACATGGTCCCGCTCGTGGATCATCTGCTCTTGCTCTCCGGCCGCGTGAGCTACGAGCTGATCCAGAAGGCGGTGATGGCCTCGATCCCGATCGTCGCGGCCGTCGGTGCCCCCTCCTCGCTGGCGATCGATCTGGCGAATCGGTACAACCCCACCCTCGTCGGCTTCCTCCGCGCCGAAGGCATGAACGTTTACACGCACGCGGATCGGATCGTCTGAACCGCGCCCACGATGAGCAAAGCCTCATCGACCGCTCGACCGAGAGCGTGTGCGAGGGGCGTTCGTGGACATGATGGTTGGACCAGTCGGTCACGGAGGCGATCCGCGACCTGTCCCGAGCCCGCCTCGCCGCCAAGCGAGCCGAGCGCGCGGCGCGACAGTGCGTGCCGGAGGATTACCTGGCAACCGTCGACCTGGCCACCGACCGCGTGCGGCGGTTCACGGCAAAGCTGGCGGAACAGATGGCGAACTGGCCGGAAACGACCGTGCAAGGTGTCAGGAGTCGATTACACTTGACATTGAGCAAATGCCAGTTTTCGGTTCCCGGCACCTTATCCGCGCCTGGCACCTTGTCTGCCCGTACTCAAACTCTACTCGCCGGAGCCCGCGAAAAGCCCTGCTGAATGATCCTTGAGATGGCATTTATATGCGTTCACTGGCTTTCCATGCACTGCAGACCGGGATATACTGGAATGAAGAACCTACCTGCTTGACAATCAGTGAGGAAATGTTATTTAAAGGGGGAAGTAGTCTGTCTCCCAGTTCCTGTAAAGAGGGCTAAACTTCCTTGGCTTTCCATGCACTGCAGACCGGGATATACTGGAATGAAGAACCTACCTGCTTGACAATCAGTGAGGAAATGTTATTTAAAGGGGGAAGTAGTCTGTCTCCCAGTTCCTGTAAAGAGGGCTAAACTTCCTTCTCCCGTGCAAGGTGCCTTCTTGCGTTTTGTAATTGGCGTTTGCACCACAAGTCTTTGTTCCTTCGGATTTCCATACGGGAGCCGAAAGAATTAAGCGAGACGTAGCAACCTTACTGGGCTGTGGGAACCTAGCCCGGGCGATGAGGCTTGGGATCAAGCTGTTCGCTGAATTGTTGGCATTGAGGAGGTCGCGTGTCGATTCTCCTTTTTTGCCTGTGGGGCGATCTTGGAATTGCCCGCGGCTGCCGTGCTGAATGCGCATAGCAAACTCACGTTTTCCTTCTGGTCATTCTCTCCAGTCAGTTTTCCG
>JBMFUH010000348.1:0-6915 GCA_049966735.1 Isosphaeraceae bacterium | reverse complement strand
CCGGCTGGAGATGGATTGTGCTGTGAGCACCCCTCGCATCTGCTCAGTCTCAACTGGGGGAATTGGCTATCAAGTGTGGAGCACGTTCTTCTTTGACCGCGCGCTGTTGCCTCGTGGAACACTCATGAGGGCAGGCCGCCATCGTGGTATAGGCTTCTCGTAACTGCGGTGAGACGACACGAGGTTGGTAGTGCATGAGATTTTGGATGCTCTCAGTCGTGCAATTGTCACCCCAGGTCGGTCGAAGTCGTCCTGATGACCATAGGCTTTGCCGTGCCGCGGTAGTGGTGGTGGGGTGCGATCGATTGCCTGGTCAATTGCTCGTGCTTGAGTCGGCGGCGTCCACGCCGCGGGGCCCAGACGGAACACGATCAAGCGATATGTCATCACACAGTGGATTTCCGACTCGCATTCTGGTCGTCGAGGATAGTTGCACCCAGGCGGAGCGCATCAGCAGAAGCCTCAAGGCGGAAGGGTTCGATGTTGTGGTCGCCCACGACGGCCGCGAGGGACTGGGCATCTTCCTGGAGTCGCACTTCGACCTGGTCCTCAGCGACGTGTGGATGCCGCAGATGGACGGCTATGAGCTCTGCCGGCGGATCAAGGCCAGCCCCGAAGGCGCGGGCGTTCCGGTCATCCTCCTGACCGTGCTGGGCAAGCCCCAGGATATCATCCGGGGGCTTGAATCCGGGGCCAACGCTTACATCAACAAGCCTTACGAAGACAGCTATCTCCTGGGCCGGATCCGGGACACGCTACAGAACCAGAAACTTCGGCAGGGACGCGGCTCCGAGGGGGCCATCGACATCGTCTTCGCCGGCCAGAGCCTCACCATCAACTCCCCGAAGCCGCAGATCCTGGACTTTCTGGCCGCCGCCTTCGAGGACTTCATCCGGGCCAGTCAGCGGGAGCACCAGGCACACACCGCACTCATGCAGGAGAAGCACCATCGGGAGCGCGAAACTCATCGCATCCGCGAGGAACTCCTGCTGGAACAGAGCCGGAAGTTGCGCCAGGCGGGCGACTTCCTCCAAGCAACGCTGGACGCCCTCGCGGCCCGGATCGCCATCCTCGACGCCACCGGCAAGATCGTGGCTGTCAACGCGGCCTGGAAGGACCAGCCCGGTGGGCATCCGCTCATCGGCGCGCATTGCATCGAACACAAGAGCTACCTGGAGACCTGTCACGAGGCAGCCCGAAACGGCGTCCAGCACGCGACCCTCATCGCGGACGACGTCCAGGCGGTTCTGGCTGGTCGACGATCCGGGACCTACCTCGAATACGGCTGTCACATCGACGGGGAAGAACGCTGGTTCGGCATCCATATCAGCCTGTTCCACGAAGCCGACCCCGCGCATGTGGTCGTGGCCCACGAGGACATCACCCAGCGGAAGCTGACCGAGGAGCAGCTCTATCGTCTCGCGTTTCACGACCCCCTGACCGGTCTGTCGAACAGGGCCCGCTTCGAGGACCACCTGAGCCAGGCGATCCAGCGGGTTCAGGAGCACCCGGCATGCCACTTCGCCGTGTTGTTCCTCGACTTAGACGGCTTCAAGCTGATCAATGACAGCCTGGGCCACGCGGTCGGCGACCAACTGCTCGTGGCCATCGCCCGACGACTGGAAAAATGCCTGCGGCATGGAGACAAGGTTGCCCGACTCGGCGGCGATGAGTTCGTGATCCTCATCGAAGACGTCCGGGACGTAGCCGACGTGACAAGGCTGGCCGAAAGCGTCGGGGGTACGCTGCGGCATGCCTTCTGGATCGAGGGGCGGCAGATCTTCATAACCGCCAGCATCGGCATCGCGCTCCATCCATCGGGGCTTATCGAGGGGGCCAGAAGCGTTCTCCGCGATGCCGACATGGCCATGTACCACGCCAAGAGAACGGGCCGTGGCCGCCACGCCATCTTCGATCCCTCGATGCACGACCAGGCCATCGCCCGGCTCAACCTCGAGTCGGAACTGCGCAGCTCGATCGAGCATGAGGAATTCAGGGTCCATTACCAGCCCATCATCTCCCTGGCAACAGGGGCCGTCGCCGGCTTTGAAGCCCTGGTGCGCTGGGACCATCCGACCCGGGGACTGGTCGACCCGGCGGAATTCGTGCCGATCGCCGAGGAGACCGGCCTGATCCTACCCCTGGGGACCTTGGTCCTCCGCGAGTCATGCCGCTGGCTGCGGTCCTGGCAAGAACAGCGCTCTGGCCTGTCGCGCTTGACGTTGAGCGTGAACCTCTCCGGCAGACAACTGGAGCAGCCGGATTTTGCCGAACAGGTTGATCAGATCCTCCAGGAGACCGGTCTCGACGCATCCGGTCTGAGGCTGGAAGTGACCGAGAGCGTGGCGATGCGGGATGCCGAACGTGTCGCCCTGACCCTGCACCGGCTCAGGAAACTGGGCATCCGGGTAAGCCTCGACGACTTCGGCACCGGTTATTCGTCGCTCAACTACCTCCAGCGCCTGCCGATCGACATCCTGAAAATCGACCGCTCCTTCGTCACCCCCATCCACGGCGAAGGCCGAGATTCGGACATCGTCCGGACCATTCTCGTGCTCGCCCAGCAGTTGCGCATGGACGTCGTGGCCGAGGGGGTGGAAACGGTGGTCCAGTACCAGTGGCTGCGTGATGTGGGATGCCGGTTCGGGCAGGGGTTCTACTTCTCACGAGCACTGGATGGTGACTCGGCGCTGTCCCTGCTCGAGACAAGTCCGGTCTCGTTCGCCATGACTGACACGACGCAGCCTGTCCGCCTGGTCCGCGGTTCGGCTGTCCTACCCCCCCATCTCGCGCAGTGTACTCTTGACCCCGCGTTCTCCCCGATCCTGCATGGTGGGGCGAAGCGGAAGCTGGTGTGACCTTGATTTCACCGATTGGCCGGCGCGGCGACTACCCGCAGGCGCAGCCAGCGCTGGAACCAGGCCAACATCTCGGCCCTCATTGCCGGCGTGTAGGCGTGACCGGTCTCCGGGTAGAGGATACTCCGGAAGCGGTCGCCAGCCCCCAGCGCCCGATAGGTGGCCCCGACAGCCTTGGCGATGGCCCGGACGCCATCGGCCGGCGAGCCCGCGTCCAGCTCTCCGGTCAGGCAAAGGAGGGGCCGGGGAGCGATCAGCGCGAGCACCCCCTCGCTGTCGAAGTATTTCAGCAGGCCGTTGACGAAGTAATAGACGCCATGCTGGCGGAGTTCGCCGTGGGCGATCAGGTTCTGATACCGCGTCAGGCAGGCCACGGCCACGACGGCCGCAACCCG
Organism: Isosphaeraceae bacterium; assembly: GCA_049966735.1. Lineage (GTDB taxonomy): Bacteria > Planctomycetota > Planctomycetia > Isosphaerales > Isosphaeraceae > Aquisphaera. The sequence goes on along the minus strand of JBMFUH010000348.1, from coordinate 3,662 downwards.
ATCGTCGACCGCCGCCAGCCACCAGGCGCGGGTGGACCCCATGCTCATGCCAGTGGCGCCGATGCGCGACGCATCCACTTCCGGACGACTGCACAGGTAGTCGAGCGCGACCTGGTCGTCCCGCACGAACAGGCCCCAGAGGGTGCGGCCCAGCCAGAGGTGCAGCTTGAACAGGTCGTCCTCCTCGGCCACGCCCAACGCCGCTTTTCCCGATGGCCCCGTGCCGGCTCGATCACCGTGCCAGTACGAGTCGGGCGCGAGCACGGCAAAGCCCGCGCGTACGAATTCCTCCCCCAGCGAGAGCGCTCCGCCATTGGTGTCGGGGATGATCACCTGGGTCTTGTCTGGTGTCGAGGAGTGCAGCCAAAGGATCGCGGGCACAGGCCCCTCGCGGGCGTTCGGAACCAGCAAGAGCGCCGTCACGTGGCCGTCCACGCCGTTGTCCAGGGAAACCTTCTCGAGCGAGTAGCCCGGCCGGAGTTCCCTGGAAAGGACCCGCGCTCGCGGGGGCGACGGCCGGGGCGGCAGGTCGCCGAGCGACTCCACGACCGTCTGGTGGACCTTCGGCCGTTGCTCTTTCCACCCCTTGGCGTCTGCCGGGATGTGGAACTCGCCGACCTTGAGCTGGCGATAGGCTCGCGGAACCAGGGCGTCGCGACGCGCCGTCGCCTCGCGGTACGACGCGGCGGCCCGGGGACCGGACGCTGGCTGGTGCAGGGGCCTGTAGCGGCGGATCGTCAACTGCCGGAGCACGCAATCGGCAACCGCCTCGGCCAGCCGGTCGTAACCAGCAGGCGTGTCATGCGTGCCGTCGCGCCCGAGCATCGTCCCGGTGCCTCCCTGCTCGACCATCCAGTGGAGATCGTCGACGGGCACACCCAGTTCGCCCATGATCGCCACGGCCGCGGCGTTGTATTTCAGCACGTCGGCTTCGGTCCGGTCGAAGTCGGCTCCCCTCCGCGCGTGCCGGTCGTCGAGGATGGGAGTCGTGTCCGCAAACACCAGCGCGGCGTCCGTTTCCTTGCGGATGCGGGCGATGATCTGACGCAAGTTCTCGGAATACCGATCCAGCTCGACCTGATGGTGGCCGTCGCCTTTGAATCGCTTCAGGTCGTGCAGGCCGCAGTTCAGGTGCACGACGTCGGGCTTCTGCTTGAGGACCCATTCGTCGAGATGGGCGAGCACGTTGGCGCTGTCGCCGCCGTTTTGCGCCGGGCTGATCACGACCGCCTTGCCGGCAAGCCGCTCCGCGACTCGCGGAGCATAGCCCAGGCGGATCGAGTCGCCGACGAGCACGACTCTGGGCAGGTCCGCCACGGGCGATGCCCCGGACTGGCCAAAACCTTGCGGTGTCGCCGCCAGCAGGCCCGCAACCGCAAGCAAGAAGGTGCGACGGTTCATCGTGGGTCTCCGGAGGAGTGGTTGGTTGTCTGGCGGTCTTCCTCAAGTGCCCTGAGGTGCGGCTGGACCGCCCGCCGGACCTGCTCGGCCGAGAGAAAGGGTAGGTAAAGTGCCCGCATGACCATCGTGTAGCGCTGGCCGACCTCGTAGTCAGGAATGAAGACCTGAAAGTCCCAGGCCGGGTTTCCTTGCCCGCCTCCCGAGGGGGACTGGGTCAGTCGGGCCCGGTCGCGCGGGCGAAAGAGCTGGGCGTACGCCAACCCATGGCTCACGCCGAAATACCAGGGCTCGTCGTAGCGGTATTTTGAGAAGTTGAAGACCAGGCTGAACGGAAAGTTGAGGTCGTGGCGGAAGTCGCGCCGGTCGTCTGTCGCCAGGTGCGTCGCCCGCACGCCGTGATCCGGTGAGACCGCCTCGACCCACCGCGGGGTCGGGTCGCTTGCCGTGGGATGGCCGCGGAAGTGGATGGCCCCGGAGCCGGGGCTGTCGATGTAACTGGCCCAGAAGAGACCGATGTAACCGTTGCGGAAGGTCCGCCGCCGCGGGATGCATTCCAACGTCATCTCGATGGCCCCGTCGGGCAGAAGTTCGTGGCGCACGCAGCTTTCGAGCCCCCAGTGGGGCGTGGGTTTCTGATAAAGCTCGGCCGTGTGATCGTCGACCTGGCGCAGTTCCATCGGCGCCCCGCGGGGCTCGAAGATCACGTCCCAGGGCTGAGTCGTGCCGTCGTGGATGTGCTCGAAATTGAGCCCGGCGTAAGCCGGCACGAACAGGTTCTCCCGCCGCCAGACATGCCGGAGCGCGGCGAGGCCGCTGTAGCCAGCCTTGTGCCCGCGGAGGACATCGTCATCGACCGCGCGGTTGTCCACCACGACAGCCTCGACATCGCCCCGCCGCAGCACGACATAGGGTTTGGCCGCCGCGGTGTAGTGGACGGCGGGGTTCGTGAGGCTCGTTCGCCCCAGCTCGTCGGCGACACCGTTGCCCCCGAGCATCCCGACCAGAGTCACCGCGAGGAACATCCGCATCCCGCTCATCTCCCGCAAGGGCAATTGCCGTCGCGACGGCCCATTGTCAAGCGTGGCACTTGCCGTTGCAAGCAGGCGAAACCACAATCCTTCTGCTTGATCGGGGAGGGATTTCAGAGATGCTCGACGTGATTCCTCAGATCATCTGTATCCAGAACGCCATGAAGAAGGCGGCTCCGCCCGTCCCCGCCCGCTCATCGATCGAAAAAGCTCAAGCTCGATCCGCTTGCTTGTCAGGCGTCGAGAGTGTAGCTTGAAATGAAAGTTTCATTGTATCCTGTCCGGTCATTTCGCACTCGTCGCCAGGAGTGCTCCGTTCACTGTCCAGTCGGGATTGGTTTGAACATGAACTACGCTCTGCACGTCGTGAAAGGCCGTAGCGGCGTCAATACGTTGAGGCTTGTCGATGGCGTCAACAGCATCGGCCGCCACGACGATTGCCTGATCCGGATTCGCTCCTCCCAGGTGAGCCGGCGCCATTGCGAGGTTCTCATGGAAGGAGATGCGCTGGTGGTGCGCGACCTGGGTAGTTCCAACGGTACGTTTGTCAACGGCAAACGCGTGCTCGGCAAGCAGACGCTCAATTCGGGCGACGTGCTCACGATCGGCGGCGTGACGCTCCGTGTCGACCAGCTTCAAGGAGCAGCCGCGGCTTCTCCCAAGCCAGCGCCCCACGATACAGCCGAACTCGACGCCATTCCCGTCGGCGAGGAAGATCTGGAACTCGAGCTGGCCGAGGAAGAGGAGTTCGAGATCACCATGGAGGACAAACCCGCGCCCGAACATATCGATATCATTCCCCTGGAGGACGAGCCGGCCGCCGCTCCCCCCATGACGACCGTCAAGAGGCCGACCGCCACGTCCAAGCCAGGAGAATCCGGTGCCAAGGCCGAGGACGAGACGCCCAAGCTCGCCGAGGAAGCGATCAAAGCCAAACCCACCGCCGAGGAAGAGGATGCCGTCGCCCAGTTCCTCATGGATCTCAAGCTCGACGAGGATGACTGAGGCGAGTGTGGCGAGTGGCTCAGCGGCAAGCTGGGCGGGGGCTGGAGACCCGCGCCGAACTGGGCGGGGGCTGGAGACCCGCGCCGAACTGGGGTCCCGATCCCGTATTCCCCATTCCGCATTCCCAGGTCTCAACCAGCCTTCCATGCACAACAGCACGTCCGTGTCCAGACTTGGGAACGTCCGCCTGGTCTGTCGTGTGCCATTGGCCGCATGTTGAACTTTCGC
>JBMFUH010000347.1:0-6950 GCA_049966735.1 Isosphaeraceae bacterium | reverse complement strand
ATTTGCCGGTCTTGCGGCCCCCCGGTGTCCGTTCTTTGACAGCGTCTTCGATTAGGCAGTATATTGTGCTAGTGCTTGTTTAATCTCGTCTCGACAACCGCTCATGACCGAAGCCTTGGCTCCGCCTCTCTCCTTCGGCGAGGAGTTGATTCATGATCTCGCGCTGCTCCTCGGTCAGTCTGGCGATCTGTTCTCTTGTGGTCGGTGTCGGTGTCGGGTTCTCGCTGGGCCGGGGTGGTTCAGTGGTCTCGGCCCAGGTGGGCTCGCCCGCGCGCGGGTCGTCGGCCGCGGCTGATCCCGCGCGAGCCTCCGAGGTTCGCCACCACGATGGCGAGATCTACGACCAGCTCGCCAAGGAATACGAGCAGTTCGCCCACGTCAACCGGATGTTCGAAATGGTCGCGCGGGCCGTGGCGCCCACGGTCGTGCACATCGTGGCCGAGAAGCGAGGCCGGCACGAGGAGAGCCAGCGCATCCGCAAGTTCGAGGAGACCGGCTCGGGGGTGATCGTCCGGTCCGACAAGCTGCCGGGGCTCTTCGTCCTGACCAATCATCACGTGGTCGAGGGGGGCAAGCTCGACAAGATCCGGATCTATCTGAACGACGGCCGAACTCTGTTGCCCCGGAGAATCTGGAGCGATCCCAAGGCCGATGTCGCGGTGCTCAAGCTCGACCGCGACGATCTGCCCGCCGCCCGGCTGGGCGACAGTGACACGGCCGTCGTGGGCTCGTGGGTCCTGGCGCTGGGCAGCCCCTTCGGGCTCATGCACTCGGTCAGCCAGGGGATCATCAGCGCCCGAGGGCGGCACGTGGACGAACTGCAAGACGTCGAGAACCAGGATTTCCTCCAGACCGACGCGGCCATCAACCCGGGCAACTCGGGCGGTCCCCTGGTGAACATGAAGGGCGAGGTGATCGGCATCAATAATTCCATCGCCTCCAACGGCGGAGGCAACGAAGGGGTCGGCTTCAGCATTCCGATCAACCTGGCCCGCTGGATCATGAACGAGCTGGTGGATCATGGGCACGTCGTCCGGGGGGCCCTGGGGGTTGACCTGCAGCCCGAGTACACTCAGGAAGCCGCCAACAAGCTGGGCCTGGACCGGCCCAGGGGGGCGTTGATTGACAAGGTCCATCCCGAGTCGCCCGCGGCGCGTGGCGGGTTGCACGACGGCGACGTGATCCTCAACTTCGCCGGCGTCGAGATCCACGACCTGAATCACCTGATCAATACGGTCTCGATGACGCCGGTCGGCAAACCGGCGGACGTCCTGATCTGGCGCGACCGCCAGCAGATCCGGCTGAAGATCACGGTGGGCGACCGCGACCGCACGCTGGTGGATGTCCAGGAGATTCCGCCCGAACATCGCCTCGACCCGACCGACCTGATCCGCCGGCCCACGCGACCCGTGCCCAGCTCGTCGTTCGCGTTGGGCCTGGAGCTGGTCACACTCAATCCCCACATGGCGATCCGGTATGGCCTTCCCGAGTCGACCTCCGGAGCGCTCATCGTCGCCATCGATCCCCAGAGTTCCCTGGCTACCATCTGTCAGGCGCATGACGTGATCGCCAAGATCAACGAGCGGCCGGTCCAGTCGGCCGAGGAGGCCGTGAAATCGATCAACGAGCGGACCGAGCGCGATCAACTGATCCTGACCGTCGACCGCCGGGGCCAGTCAGGGATGGAACGTTACACGATCCGGGTGCCTTGATGGCTGTCGATCTGCCGAGGAGCCTTCTCCACGAACTTGATGCCGGCGACTCGCTCTCGGCCGAGCTCTGCGAGCTCGCGCTCGGGCAGATCCTGGATGGCTGGGCGAGCAAAGAGAGCGCCAAGGCCTTCCTGACGGCGCTGCACCGGAAGGGAGAGACCAGCGAGGAGCTCTGGGGCGCGGTGCTCGCGATTCGTGAACGGATGCTCCCCTTCGACGTCGGCGCGAGCGGGGCGGACCTGCTGGACACCTGCGGCACCGGGGGCGACGGCGCGCACACGGTGAACGTGTCGACCGCGACGGCCATCGTGGTCGCGGCCTGCGGCGTGCGGGTGGTCAAGCACGGCAACCGGGCCGCGAGCGGATCGTCCGGATCGTCCGACGTCCTCGACCAACTGGGCGTGGCGATCGACGTGGACCTGGAAACCCTCAAACGCTGCCTCGACGAGCTGGGCATCGTTTTCCTCTTCGCGCCGCGGTTTCATCCGGGCCTGCAAAAGGTTGCGGCGATCCGGCGCCAGCTTCCGTTCCGGACGATCTTCAACCTGGTCGGGCCGCTCTGCAATCCGGCCAGTCCCACGCACCAGCTCGTGGGCGTGCCCGGACAGCCTCAGGCCCAGCGGATGGCCGAGGCTCTGGCCCGCGGCGGCGCGCTCCGCCGGGCGCTCGTGGTGACCGGCTTGGACGGTCTCGACGAGGTGACGCTCGACGGTCCCACCCGCGTTCTGGTCGTCGAGCCTGGATCAATTCATGACCACACGTGGAAACCAGATGATTTCGGCCTGCCCCGCGTGCCTGCCGCCGAGCTGAAGGTCTCAGGCCCCGAGGAGAGTGCTTCAGGGCTCCGCCAGATGTTGCAGGGGAAGGACGGACCGGTCCGGCGGATCGTGCTGGCCAACGCCGCGGCGGCGCTCTGGGCGCTTGCTCCGGGATCGTTGCCGGAGCGCGTGGACCGGGCGGCCCGGGCCATTGACTCGGGCGCCGCGGCCCGGCTGGTCGAACGCTGGTCGTTGATGACCCGGGGGCAGCCTTGAGCGACGGCAGGGCGGAGGAACTCGTCGGACTGGCCGATCAAGGTCCGGGTTTGACCGCGGGCTTGCCGATTTCCGCCCGCATGGCCTCCAGTGATGTTCGCAGATCGCGGTCGATCGTGAACAGGCGGTCCAGGTTGGCCGTGCGGAAAACCTGCTGAAGCACGGGAGAGAGCTCGCAGAGCCGGAGCGATCCTCGGGTCGCGTCGACCCTCCGCTGGATCAAGATGAACTTCCCCAGCGCGATGCTGGAGAGGAGTGAGACATCGGTGAAGTCGAGAATCAAGCGGATCGGCGAGCCGTCGCTGGGCAAGTTGACGGCGATCTGCTCGGCGATCTCGCGAACGGGTCGCTCGTCGAAGAGTTGATGGTCGGTGAACCGGACCACCTTGATGCCCTCATGATCGGAAACCTGGATCCGGGAAGGAACGGCCATGATCAATACCCTGGAAAGAATGCCCAAATTGCACAGGCCAAAGCGGGTAAAAGGTGAGGAGGATCACTACGTTTCAGACTGAGGTTTGCGACGCCTGAGCGGGCTGGGGGCGCCACCGCCTGTTCTTGTCGGACGAGGTTCGCTGGCCGGCGCGACCGTGTTGGACTTGCCGTTGGACGATGGGGCGGCTGGCCCCCGAGTGATTAAACCAAGCGCGGCGCCGCGGTCGGCGGTGAACTCGAAGAGCGGCTCGAGCCTGCTGGCGCGAAAGACTTCGCTGACTGTCGGCTCGACGTTGCAGAAGATCAGTCGGCCCTCCTGGCGTCGCGCCTCGCGTTGCAGGGAGACGAAGTTCCCCAGCGCCGCCGATCCCGCGAAACCAACACCGCTCAAGTCGATCACGATCTCGGGCCGCCCCCTGTTCTGGAGATGCGCCTCGTAGCGCGAGCGCAGTTCCTGGACGGGCGCGGGGTCGAGCCGCCAGCAGTCCCAGAACTCGGCAATCAAGATCCCATCCTGCTCGTGAACCTGGACCGAAGGCTTCAACATGAGCCACCTCCGCGGAGCGAAACCGGAATTTACGTGTGTTGGAGCGGGCGGCGATCACCAGGAGGAGGCGCGGGAGCGGGCGAACGTGCGTGTATCCTAGCAAAGCAAGACGTCCTCGCACCAGTACCGATTCTCTCGCCCGCCCCAAACACACCCCACAACCCATACGATACGTCAAGCCTGCCCCGGACTCCGGAATTCTCGGATTTTTCCCCGAACGTCGAGCCCTCCCCTCGCCGATTCGCCGAGCGAGACGCCTCTTCGTGGAGTACATTTCACCTCGTGGACGGGCTCCTCGGGGTGATCGGCAAGAACATCCGTACCAGCACTTGTTGCGCCGTCCCCGAAATCTATTCCCCGTTTCCCCATTTACCCCGGGAATGATTGTGGTAAGGTGAACGAAAAGGAACTGAGAGTCTCCTCCGGCATTGATTTTGCCGAGATATCGAAATGCCGCATGTCCGTGGAGGAAATCCACCGGGATCGGGCCCGTCGGTGTTTCGATCGAGCAACAGGTTCCCGGAGCGGCGAAGAGCAAGCAGGCAAGGAGTCGGGCAGATGCGTCGGATCATGTTGCTGTGGCTCTGGGCGGGATGGTTCCTCACAGTCTCCTCCGCGAGCGGCCAAGGGCTGGACTGGGTGGCCTCCGCGCTCTCCGAGCGTTCTCACGATTTCGGCACGGTGGCTCGCGGCTCGCAACTTCACTATTCCTTCCCGCTAGTCAACCGCACAAATCAAGACATCCATATACTTAACTGGAAGACCAAATGCGGCTGCACGAATGTGAGTGTCGGCGCCCGGCTCATTCCTCCCGGGACCCAGACCACGATCGAGGCGACGATCGACACGACCCGGTTCGTCGGCCCCAAGGTGTCCGGCTTGTGGCTCTGGCTCGATCAACCCTCGTACGTGCAGGTGGACCTCACTCTGAGCTGCTTCATCCGGGGCGATATCGTGATGACTCCGGGGCAGATCGACTTCGGCCCCGTTCGCCGGGACAAGCTGGCCCCAGCCTCGCTGACCTTGATCTACGCCGGGGGGCGGTCGGATTGGGAAGTCACGAAGATGAAGACGCAGTCCGCCAAGGTGAAGGCCGAGCTGCGCGAGACGGGCCGCACCGCCGATGGGCAGATCAACTACTCGCTCACCGCGAACCTGCAACCGGGCATCCCCAACGGCTATTTCCGCGATGAGATCACCCTGGTCACCAACGATCCCCAGAGCCCGTCGATACCCGTCGCGGTGGTCGCGAACGTCACCGGCGCGGTGTCGGTCACCCCGTCGATCATCAACTTTGGTGCCGTTCGGTCGGGTCAGTCGGTCGCCAAGACGGTCTTCGTGCGCTCCGAGCGGCCGTTCTCGATCACCAAGCTGCGGGCGAGTTCCGGGGAAATCCAGGCCAACGGAACCACGAAGGGCCCCCTGCCCCTGCACACCCTGACCTTGACCTTCAAGGCCCCCGCGCGAACCGGCCCCAGCCATGCCACGCTCACGGTTGAAACCGACATCAAGGATGAACCTCCGGCCGTGCTCAAGACTTTTGCCACGGTCGTCCCCTGAACCGAACATTCCCAGCGCGGCGCCCTGGCGCCGCGAGTCCTTTTTTCCGGATCTGGAGCCGTCCCGCATTGGCCCTCACTGATCTGATGACGCCGGCAGGTCCCCGCGACGACCGGCGGGAACTCGCACCAGGACCGCTGGCCCTGGCGATCGCCGACATCAACTGGTTCACCACCCAGAACCTCTTCCAGGGGGTGGGGACTCCGGCCGTCTCGGTGCTGGCCTTGCGGTGCATGGACTACCTCAACGGCTGGCGCCAGGGGATCCTTCCCTGGTCGCGGTCCTGCCGCGAGCATCCCTGGGGGGAACACGCCGTCACCCGCGACCTGGTCTTGCCCAGCGGCTGGATGAAGCGGTTCCCTCGGCAGGGGATGCGGCCGATCGCCCGGGCGATCCGGCAGTTCTGGAACCGAAACGAGCGGGCGGCCAGGCATGGCCTGGTGCTGACCTATCCTCATTACCTTTACCTGCGCGAGCGGCTTGAGCCGGATCGCACCCTCTACTACAACATCGACGACTATGCCCTCTACTGGCCCGGACATGCCGGGCAAGTGCGAGCGCTCGAGCGTCAACTGGTGCTGCGCGCCGACGCCACCGTCTGCGTCGCGCGATCCCGGGCCGATGCGCTGCGCGCGGCGATTCCCGAGGCGGCGGCGAAGATCCATCACCTTCCTCACGGTACGCCGGAAGCGTTCCTGGCGGAGCAACCGAGCGAGCGGCCCGCTCCGGCCCCCGACGACATCGCGGCCTTGCCCAGACCGCTGTTCGGCTACATCGGCTCCATCGAGCGCCGGGTCGACTGGGCGCTCCTCACCCGGCTGAGCGAGGCATTCCCGCGGGGGTCCGTCGTCCTCGTGGGCAACATCCCCGAGGCGACGCGACGGCCGGAGCCCTGGTTTGACGAGTGGTCGCGGTGCCGGGCGCGGCCCAACGTGCACGCCATCGGCTGGCGCTCCCAGGCCGAGCTTCCTCGCTACTATCGCTCCTTTGACGTGATCCTGATCCCGTATCTCATCGATGACCCATTCAACCGCGCCTGCTGTCCGACCAAGATCGCCGACGGTCTGGGTTCGGGCCGGCCGATCGTGGCGACGGCCATCCCGGAGTGCCAGCTCTATTCCCAGCTCTTCGACGTCGCGGAGACCCCGGAAGCGTTCCTCGACGCCGTACGGTCGATCGTCCTGGGCGGCTCCGACGACGGCCGGGCTCACCTGCGGCACCAGCACGCCCGCTCCCGCGCCTGCCGGCTAATGGCCCGACGCGTCGTCCAGATCCTGGAAGGCGAATGGACCTCCGGGAGCGGTTTTCGGGTCGGTGGCTCACTGTAGGGTCCGCCGCGCGGCAGGGCGGCCGAGCATTCGGTCCGCGGAGCGGGCCCCTACGATACTTGGGTGCCGCTTCTCGCGCGACCTGGGAGCTTCGCGAATGAATTGAGTGCTCGATGCACTCGGAAGGAGCTCGCATGCGGAAAGAGATCGCTCTGATCGATCGCGGCTTCCCCCAACTTTGCGCTACCCGGACCTTCCGCGTTATCGGACGAACTACGGCAGGGCGAGTTGGGCTCGAGCACTGTTTTTTTCCCGGCAGTTCGACGATTACCCATTGCAGTCGGCCGAGCCATGGCGTATAAATAATGAAGACGTACGACTGTAGTTGAGCCGC
>JBMFUH010000346.1:0-6968 GCA_049966735.1 Isosphaeraceae bacterium | reverse complement strand
CCATCGCCGTGAGGCCGCCACCAACAGGCTTGGAAAGGTCGTGTTTTCGGGAATCGTGCCCGGGCTGGTTTACCACGTTGCGGAAGTAGTCGAGCAGGGCAATCAGCAAGCGGCGTTTCGGGTCCCGAACAACTTATACGATAAAACGCTTGTTTTGGCACCGGATCAGCCACAATAAACCGTGTTGCTCACCTGGGGCGTAGTTGCTCCTCTTCTCCTTGAATTCTTTCACGATTGATCTCGCAATCGCCATTTCCGCATGTTAGATTGACAGACAGCGTGCGTTTGTTCGTCTCTCTTGCCCTGCATACGGCGTGATCGGTCAACGTCGACAAGAACGTGCCGGGGCGCGGGTTGCCGACGGTGGGGTGGCTTTGGCTTGAGTTCAGTTTTTTTCATTTTTCAGTGATCTGCTTTCTCGCAATCACCCAGCTCTTTTGATACTTTCGTCGGGCAAAGTCCTTGCGCCGGTAAAGAGTCCCATCGTCGACCTTCCGTTCCTGCTCAACCGCTCATTGCCAGGAGTCTAGACCGCCATGGCATCGTCGTCGCGAGTACGAGGGTTCACGCTCATCGAGCTGCTTGTGGTCATCGCGATCATCGCCGTCTTGATCGCGCTCTTGCTTCCCGCGGTTCAGGCCGCTCGTGAGGCCGCCCGGCGGGCCCAGTGCATCAACAACATGAAGCAACTGGGCTTGGCCATGCACAACTACCACCAGGCGAACAACGTGTTTCCCACCGGCAATATTCGCCTGCCGGGCCAGTCCCTCATGCCCGGGGCCAGTCCCTGCGGCTACGATATTTTCAATAATTGCCAGGACACGCCGTGGTTCTGCCTGCTCCTGCCGTATGTGGAGCAAGGGAATCTGGCCAATAGCTACAACTATCTGCTTGGTGCCGAAGGGCCGATGACTCCCCTCCCGCTGGGCTTTATCGCCAATAGCACCGTTGCCGCCACCCAGGTTGCAACCATGCAGTGTCCGAGCGATCGCGACATGAACTTCCAGATCACGCCTCAGTACGCGGGGGGAGCGCTGAGCGGCCCGACCATGACCAAGGGAAACTATGGCGTGAGCTGGGGCAACACCTACTGGGCACAAGGTAACATGCCGGTCTCGAGCTTCCAGCCCCCCATGATCGACCCGTACACCAAGATTCCGCCGGTGTTCATGCAATCCGCCTTCGGCCACTACACGATCGGTATCCAGGCCGTCACCGATGGCAGCAGCAATACGGTCTTCGCGGCGGAGGTGCTCAAGGGCGAACTCTATGATGTCCGGGGATTGATGTGGTCGTCGATTCCCGGCGGGGGATCGTTCTTCTCGCGGTTGCCACCCAACAGTCCGGTCGACTATTACACCATGGCCGACGGATCATCAGCCATTTTCGGCGATTGGTTGAATCAGCCCGTCTTCTGCGTGAACGAGCCGGGCATGGATCTACCCTGCACCGGAAACGCTGGTGATCAGCCCGCCTTCGCGGGCGCTCGGAGCAGGCACCCCGGGGGCCTGAACGTGCTCAACGGCGACGGTTCGGTCCGTTTTGTCAAGAACAGCATCAACATGCGGACCTGGCTGGGATTGAACACCATCGCGGGCGGCGAGGTCATCAGCTCCGATGCCTGGCAGTGAGCGGCTGCTCTTTCGCAGGGCATGCTTCTGCGTGCCCTGCATGCGGTGCTCAGTACCAGGTTCCCGCGTCGGGGTTGTTGTGCCAGGCCATGAGCGTGGTGGCCATTGTGTCGAGCGCCAGAACATACTTGGCCGCGCCGCGGCGAATCGCCTCGCGCGGCATGCCAAAGACGACCGAGGTGGCTTCGTTCTGGGCGATCGTGAGCGCGCCGACCTCGCGCATTTCGAGGAGGCCCCCTGCCCCGTCGTCCCCCATCCCGGTCAGGATGACGCCCGCGCCGTAAGGTCCGGCAGCCTGGGCCGTTGACCGGAAGAGGACCTCAACGCTGGGGCGATGGCGGCAGACGGGAGGGCCGTCCACCAGCTCGACCCGGTAGCCCGTGCCGGCTCGGCGGACCAGACCGTGGGCGTCGCCCGGGATCACGAGCGCGCGGCCGGGACGGATCGGTTCATGGTGCCGCGCCTCGGCGACCTCGATCTCGATCCGCTTGTCGTCGTTCAGCCGCTGTGCGAAGGCCGCGGTGAAATCGGCCGGCATGTGCTGGACGATGACGATACCCGGGCAGTTGACGGGGAACCCGGTCAGGAATTGCTGGATGGCCTGGACGCCGCCGGTACTGACGCCCACGGCGATCACGTGCTCGGTGACGCCAGTCCGCGGGTTGTAAACAGCCCGGGGAAGAATGACATCGGCCGTGTGCCGCGACTCGCCGCTGGCGACCCGGTCCTCTCGGAACGGCAGCCGGCCGGCGCGCGCGGCGTTGCGAATGCTTTCCAGCAGGTTGCTCGACCATTCCGCCAGCCGTGTCGCGTCCTGCCAGTTGGGCTTGGCGATCACCTCGATGGCCCCCATCTCTAGCGCGGTCACCGCCCGCTCGGCCTGCGCCGTGCAGAGGACGACGGGCATCGGATGTTGCCGCATCAGCTTGCGGAGGAAGGTCAGACCATCCATCCGAGGCATTTCGACATCAAGCACGATCACACCCGGAACCGCCTTGCTGAGAATGGCCACTGCCTCGTAAGGGTCCGCCGCCAAGACGACGCGGAAGTGCGGGTCGGACTCGATGATCGCTTTCAACCGCTGCCGGATCACCGCGCTATCATCCACCACCAGCACTTCGATGGGCGGGGTTTGCGGTGCCTGGGGGTTCGGGGAAGCGTGACGATCGCGGAGGGCCATGGACTGTTCAACCCTCTCTCTGATAGAGCGACGGGGAATGCTTGCGCAACGACGCCGGCACCGAGGGCAAGATCTCACCGTTGCCCATGACCAGCCAGCCCCCGGGACGGAGATGCTGTGCGAGACGATCGAGCAGGATCAAGCGTTCTTCCTCGGCGAAGTAAATCGAGACATTGCGGCAGAAGACGATGTGAAAGTCGTTGGGCAAGGCCCAGATATTGTTCCGCAAGTCAAGGTGCCGGAACTTGATCAGGTCGCGAATCTCCGGCACCACGCGGAACGAGCCCTCGCGCGGCCCGCGGCCCAGCAGGAAAAACCGGCGCAGGCGGGAGGGCGAAACCCCCTGCACGTCCCTGGTTGTGTAGATTGCCCCCGCCGCCACCTTGAGCATCTCGAGCGAGAGATCGCTGGCCCAGATGTCTACCTTCGCAAGTGCGTGCGGCTGAAGGACTTCAGCAAGGGCGATGGCCATGCTGTAGGGCTCCTGGCCCGACGAGCATCCCGCCGACCAGAGCCGGATGGTCGATCCCGGCGATTCCTTCAGCCAGCCGGCGACCTTTTCTCCCAGGAATGTGAAGTGAGCCGGTTCGCGGAAGAAGGAGGTGTGGTTGACCGTACTCAGATCGACCAGCAACTGCGCTCCCCAGCCACTGGGGTCGATCTTGAGCACCTGCTCGTGGAACTGGGTGAAACTGGAGAAGCCCTTGACCTGTACGCGCGAACGCAGGCGCGCCTGGAGCAAACCCATGCGATGCGGCTCCAGGGTGATGCCAATCTGGAGGCGCAGGAACACGACGATCGGAGCGAAGTCTTTCTCCGACCAGGGTTCAGGCTCCGTCGGCGGGGGTGGCAGCATTCCCGATGTCGCCACGTTAGACTCCCTCGCCGTTCAACTTCGCCAGTGCGGAAAACACACGATCCAGATCCAGTACGAGCAAGAAGGCCTCCTGGTGACGGATCAGGCCGCGGACGAATGGAGTTGTTTTCCCAAGTCCAAGCTGAGGAGAAGGTTGCACTTCATCTTCAGAAAACTCGAGGACGTCGGAAACCCGGTCGACGACCAGGCCGGTGACCTGCGATTCGTTTCCCGGCTCCGTCTCCACAATGAGCACGCTGGGCACGTGGACCGGGTCAGGTTCGGTAGTCAGGCCGAAGGGAATCCGCAGGTCGTACACGGGAACCACGTGACCGCGGAGGTTGATCACCCCCAAAAGACACTTGGGGCTGCCCGGGACCTCGGTCAAGGCGGGGACGTCGAGCACTTCCTGGACGCGCATCACCTCCAGCGCGTAGCCTTCCCCTCCCAGGCGGAAGACCACGAAAGACTGGTTCCCGTCCCGCTCTGTATCGCCGATCGCGTCGGACACAAGATCGACCATCAGCCAGCCCTTCGTCCTTGCCGGTTTGTTAGATCAAGCCGTCATCCCACAGTCCCGGTGTTGATCCGGCAACCATAACCATGCTAAAGCGGAGAATCGACACTACTACTACGAGAATCGCTCGAAATTATCGTCGTCGTCAAGGTTAACCACAACGCCCCCCCGGGGAGGAGTGCCCATTCCTCCCGGCGGGGGTGCGGGCGGCGAAGCGGGCGCCCCCACCGGACCGACGGAACTCGAGGTCGCGGATGTTCCCCCTGCCGGCGCCGGCAAAGGAGCGGTCTGCTGACCGTCCGAACCGTGCGACAGAGACGGACGCGGAGCCGGAAGTTTCTTGGTAACAAATCCTTGCGATCGGCGCGCCGGCCTCGCCGAGGGTGCGGGAGCCGGCGTCAACCCGCCCGAGAATCCGTTGCTGGAGGAATCAAGGCGAAAAAACTCAACCTTCTGCTGAAGGCTCGAAGACTGCGAGGCCAGATCGGTGGAGGTCGCGGCCAGCTCGTGACTTGCCGCCGCGTTCTGCTGCACCACTTCCTCGAGCTGACTGACCCCCACGTTGATTTCCCGGATCGCGGCCATCTGCTGCTGGGAGGCCGCGGCAATTTCCTGGATCAAGTCCGACGTGGCCCGGATCATCGGCACCGTTCGCTCCAGCAGTCCCCCCGCATTCTCGGCGATTGCGACGCTTTTCTTGGCGAGGTCGCTGATCTGCTGGGCGGCGGCCTGGCTTCGTTCCGCCAGCTTGCGCACCTCGCCGGCAACCACTGCGAAACCCTTGCCATGGGCCCCCGCGCGGGCGGCCTCGATGGCCGCGTTCAGCGCCAGCAGGTTGGTCTGATAGGCGATGTCCTCCACGACCAGGATCTTCTGCGTGATCTCACGCATGGCCGCGACCGTCTGGTGGACCGCCTCGCCGCCGCGCTCGGCCTGCCCACTGGCCTCGTTGGCGGTCCGGGCGGTGTCGCGGGCATGCTGGGCGTTGCGGGCCACCGAGGCGTCGACGTTCTGCAAGCTGCTGGCGATTTCCTGGAGCGTCGCCGCCTGCTGGTGCGCGCCTTGCGCCAGTTGCTGGGCACTCGAGTTGAGCTCGCTGCTGGCCGTCGTGACCGACGAGGTCATGGACCGGATCTGGCTGATGACCTCGGACAGCCGGTCGACCACGGAATTCGTCAAGCTCGCCAGGTCGCCCAGCTCATCCCGGCGCGCGATCTGGGTGCGGTTGTAGAGGTGGCCTTCGTGCAGGTCCTCGGTCACGTCCTTGATTTCGAGCAAGGGGCGCATGAACCAGTGGCCGAACAGATAGCCCAGGAAGAGAGTGAGCGCGAAGGCGGCGCCGAGAATCACCAGCGTCAGGCTTTGATAGTTGTAAATTGTTTCGTACGCCGTCTTCTTACTCACGATGACAAGAACCGCGTTTCCGTGACCTCTCTGGCCCAGGAACTTCGGTCCGAACAGCGTGCCGAGTTGCACCGGTGAATACCCGGCGATCTCGGCGGGCTTATTGGAGGGGTCGGATCGCGCCTTGATCTCAACCGTCCCCTGCTTGCCCGTGGCCTCTTTCGCCGCGTCGAGGTACCAGTCGGGCAGAGTGTTTTCGGCTTCGGCATTTCCATCGCTGCGTCGCTTGTAGAAGACGTGATCGTCCCCGTCAATCACGTACACGACCGCGGTCTGCAGATCGTAAATCCTCAGTGAGTCCGAGATAATCGTGGCGATCTCACCCCGGTCCGTACCGCTCAACTCGATCTTCATGGCTCGCGGGGCGGGTTCCTGAACTGTCTTCTCGGCGGGAGCCGTCCCCTCCGGCTTCTTGCCTGACTTCTCGGCGGGGGCCGTCCCCTCCAACTTCTTCAGGTAGATGGGCGCAATCTTGTCGGCTATGGCCGACGCGCACGTGGAAATGATCCGGTTCTGCTTGGCAATGAACTCATCGGCCGAATTGTAGGCAAACCACGCCACGAACCCGGCCGGAACCAGGCCGAAGGCGACCATCACGAGGGTGACCTTCCATCGTAGGGATATTCTCATCGGAAACTCTCCGCCCTCACGCCGGTCGAGGGCGTGGCATGGGTACCTTGGTCAGCAACGAGCGATTCGGACACGACCGCCGAGAGATCGAGAATCAACGAGACGGAGCCGTCGCCCAGGATGGTGGCCCCGGAAAAACGAGTCAGCCCGTGCAAGCCCTCGCCCAGCGACTGGATCACCGCCTGGACGCGGCCCACGAGCCGGTCCACGGCCACGCCGATCCGCTGGCCGGCGTGTCGGGTCAAGAGCAGCTCCTGCCGCGCGGGCAACGGACCGTTGCTGCGGAAGAGCTTGCGCAACGAGATCAACGGCACGAGTTCCCCGCGCACCGACACGCAGGGCCGTCCCTGACCCAGGGCCGGGCTGGTCCCGTTCAAGGCCACGCATTCCTCGACCTGGGCCAGCGGCACGACGAACACTCCTCCGGCCGTCTCGACAAGGAGACCGTCGATCAGGGCCAAGGTCAGCGGCAGCCGGAAGATGAACGCCGTCCCCTTGCCCGGCGTGCTTTCGACCGAGAGACTGCCTCGCAAGGCCCGCACCGAATCCCGGACGACGTCCAGCCCCACACCCCTGCCGGACATCTCGTTGACCTCGTCACGAGTTGAGAATCCAGGCTCGAAGATCAGGCTGACCACGCGGGGGTCGTCGGGCGAGGTCCCCTGGGGAACCATGTTGCGGGCGATCGCCTTCTGCACGATCTTGTGCCGGTCCAGTCCCCGCCCGTCGTCCTCGACCCGGATCGCCACC
>JBMFUH010000345.1:0-6980 GCA_049966735.1 Isosphaeraceae bacterium | reverse complement strand
CACGATCCGACCTTGATGGACCCCGACCCGGCCCGGCGCGAGATTCGAATCGACTTCTTGTGCCGGGCCATCGACATTGCCCGTCAACTCGACGCTGAGTGCGTTTCACTCTGGTCGGGAAAACTCTCCGACGAAATCACCGAGGACGAGGCGATGGACCGGCTGACAGGCGCGCTCGGCCCGGTGCTCGCGCATGCCGAGAAGGTGGGCGTTCCGCTGGCCTTCGAGCCGGAGCCAGGCATGTTCATCGACACGATGGCACGATTTGAACGGCTTGACCGGAGGATCGACCATCCGCTCTTCCAGCTCACCATCGACGTGGGGCATCTTTACTGCATCGAGCAAGAGCCGGTTCCCGCCCACCTCCTGCGCTGGGGCCCGCGGATCATCAACATGCACATTGAAGACATGGTGAAGGGCGTCCACGAGCACTTGATGTTCGGCGAGGGGACGTTGGATTTCTTGGGCGTCTTCCAGACGCTCCGGCAGATCGGCTACAGCCGCGGGGTGCACGTCGAGCTGAGCCGACACAGCCACGAGGGGGCCAGGGCGGCCCGTCGCGCGGTCGATTTCTTGCACCCGCTCGCGCAGGCTGGCGAAGGTACGAAGCTTGGCTCGAGCGAGCCTCCTCAGAAAGCTCAGGTGCAACGTGGAACTTGACGATTACCCGAACGGCGTATGTCCTTACGCAATATGCGTAAGGTCTCTGCTCTCGATGCGCTTTTTCCCAAGACTCGGCAAGCTCTCCTGGCAACGCTTTTCAGAGACGCCACGAGGGAGTGGTATCTCTCCGATCTTGCTCGGCACCTGCATGTGCCGCCATCAAGCTTGCAGCGCGAGCTTGGTCGCCTGGTTATAGCGGGGGTCCTGCGGCGTCGGCAAGACGGAAACCGGACCTATTATTCAGCTCAGACCGAGAGTCCGATTTATGCTGACCTTTCCGGGCTCTTCCTCAAGACCGCGGGTTTAAGAGATGTTCTCGCCGCTTGCCTGGAGCCGTTCCGAGATCGGATAAACGTTGCCTTCGTTTACGGCTCGATCGCCCGGCACGAGGAGGGGCCAACAAGCGACATCGACCTGATGATCATAGGCCGCATCGGGCTTGCCCAGCTTGCCGCCGCACTCAAGAACGCGGAAGAGAAGCTGAGCCGCCCGGTGAATCCATCAATCTACACACCGGAAGAGATTGCGGAGAAACTGTCCTTGGGGCATCATTTTCTCGGAACGGTGATGAGCAAAGAGAAGCTCTTTGTTGTGGGGGACGAGGATGACCTGGCAGCAGCTACTCAACTCAAATCGCGTCCGACCCCACGCAACCAGCAAGCAGGAACTCGATGACATTCGGACTGTCATCGAGCGGGACTTCCACGACGCAAGCATTCCCGGCCTCTCCGCGGACCGTTCCTTTGCCACGGCCTATAACGCGGCACTTCAGACAGCGAAGACGGCTATCGCGTGCGCCGGCTATCGGGTTACGGGACAAGGACACCATCAAGTGAGCTTTGAGGCCGCGGAACTTGCCGTTGGAGCAAGCGTCTTAACTATTTATTGAACATTTCAAGTGACAAGATTGGAATCTTGTCCCACTACTGGGCTTTCACCCTCCCCGACGCGAAGTGGTAGCAGTAGAAGACGCCCAGGGCCAGGAGGATGAGGCCCCACCAGAGGTCGGCGTGGAGCGAGGCCAGCTTCACGGCGGGGGGCGTGAAGAAGCCGTAAATCCCCGCGCCGGTGATGATCAGACCGTAGACGGAGAGGAGGATGCCCACGAAGAACCAGATCGAGAGGTGTGAATCCTTGGTCATGCTGGGTCTTCCTCACCAGAAGATCACGTTAAGACCGACGAACACTACGGCGACAACGCCCGCCCAGAAGATCGGCCGCTTCCAGAGCGCCATGTGCTGCTCGGAAGGGATCTCGGTACAGCCGTAAACCAGGCCGACGAGCTCCTTGTCGGGCTTGGGCCGCGTGATCAGGCTGACCACGACCGTGACGCCGACGCAGATCAGCCACGACCAGAGGGCGCGGTACATGTTCTCGGCCATCGGCTTGGCGTGCTCGGAGAGGGCCACGTAGGCCAGCGCGCTCGGCTTCATGTAAACCCAGAACCACATGGCGATCGACGAGACCGTGCCGGCCAGCAGCCCCCAGAATCCGCCAGCGGGAGTTGTCCGCTTCCAGAGCATGCCGAGCAAGACCGTGCCAAACAGCGGCGCGATGAAGAAACTGAAGAGGGCCTGAACGTAATCCATGATGCTTTCAGACCTCATCACGAGGTACGCCGTGCCGATGCTCACGAAGATACCGATGATCGTGCACCATCGGCCCATGGAAACGTAATGGGCGTCGCTGGCGTCTTTCTTGATGAATGCCCGGTAGATATCGTACGTCCAGACCGTCGCGAAGGCGCTCACGTTGCCGGCCATGCCCGCCATGAAGCCGGCGATCAAGGCCGTGATGCCCAGGCCCAAGAGCCCCGGCCCGAAGTAACGGGCCATCATCAACGGGAGTACATCATTGTAACTGTATCCTCCATGAAGCTTCACCTCGCTTTCCGGCAGGAGCTTGATATCGAGCAACCCCAACCCCAGGAGGCCCGGCAAGATCACGATGAACGGGACCATCATCTTGAACGCCGCGCCGATGACGGGCGCCAGCTTGGCCGAGCGCAGGTCCTTCGCCGACAGCACCCGCTGCACGACCAGGAAATCGGTCGTCCAGTAGCCGAAGGAGATCACCCAGCCCAGGCCGAAGACGATGCCCGTCCAGTGGATGCCCATCGGGTTGTCCTGGAACGAGCCGAGCGTGCTCCAGGCATGGGTGTAGCTGGCGCCAATCTTCGCTTGCAGATTCGCCCAGCCGCCCGCCTCGAGCAGGCCCAGGATGGGGATCAGCATGGCCCCCGACCAGATCAACACGAACTGGAGGACTTCGTTGAAGATCGCCGATTTCAGGCCTCCGAGTGCCACGTAAGCGGCCACCGTCAGCGACGAGACCCAGATGCTGAAGTCGATGTCCCAGCCCAGGATGACTTTCATCACCTTGGCCATGGAGAACATGTTCACACCGCTCATGAGGATGGTCATGAATGCAAATGAAATCGCGGCAAGCGCCCGGCTGTCCTCGCCGAAACGGAGCTGGAGGTAGCCGGGAACGGAGTGCGTCCTGGAGATGTAATAGAAGGGCATCATCACGATGCCCAGGAAGAGCATGGCGGGAATGGCGCCGATCCAGTACCAGTGCGTCGCCAGGATGCCGTACTGGTAGGCCGAGCCGGCCCAGCCCATCAGCTCCAGCGATCCCAGGTTGGCCGACAGGAAGCTGAGGCCGGCGATCCAGGCCGTCATCTCGCGGCCGGCCAGGAAGAAGTCCTCGCCGGTCCGGGTCTGCTTCTTGAGATACAAGCCGATGCCCAGCACCATCGCGAAGTAGGCGGCGATGATGACCAGATCAGCAGCGCTCAGAGAGAGCAGCTTCTCGGTGACGGTCCCGGCGGCGAGCAAGAGCGGCAGGCCATGCATGGCGGGCGGTTCCTTGATCAGTTGGTTTTCGGCGAACGGCCAGCGCGGACGCGGCGGCCGAACCAGATCATGATTCCGCCGAAGACCAGCATCGTCAGGCCCCACCAGAGGTTGACGTTGATCTCCAGGGAACGCTGATACATGGCTGGCTGCGAGAAGTGCGTGGCCAGGCCATAGAGCACCAGCAGCCCGCCCAGCAGGGTGAACAAGAGACCGATCGGCAACCGGATATCCAGATCCATGTCGGGACTCGCCTTGTGAGACTCAATAAAAGACGAAATTCAATGCCAAGGTCATGAGCAGGACGAGAATTCCCAAGGATAACGGCCGCTGGTACCAGGCCAGGTGCCCTTCCTCGGGCTTCTCCGTGAGCGAGTAGACCAGCCCAACCAGTTCCTTGTCGGGCCGGGGTGCCGTGAAGAGACTGACAACGATGGTGAGGACGAAGCAGACCGTCCAGGCCACGATCGCCAGCCAGAAGTTTTGCGCCATCTCGTTGGGGAACGTGTAAAGGACATGGATCCAGCCTCCCTTGACTCCGACTATATTGCCCGCCGGCAAGGTGAGGCCCTGGAAAATGGCGGCCGAGGTGGTGCCGGCGAGCAGGCCCGTAAACGCGCCGTGGCCGGTGGCGCGCTTCCAGAACATGCCCAGCAGGAACGTCGCGAACAGGGGCGCGTTCACGAACCCGAAGACGAGCTGGAGGACGTCCATGATGTTGTTGAACTGCGCCGCCATGTAGGCCGCGGCGATCGAAACCGCCGTGCCGAAGAACGTGGCGAACTGGCCCATCCAGAGCAGGTGCCGGTCGGATGCGCTGGGGTGGACGTAGGCCTTGTAGATGTCGTAGGTCCAGACGGTGTTGAACGCCGTGACGTTGCCCGCCATGCCCGACATGAAGCTGGCCAAAAGCGCCGTGAGGCCCAGTCCCAGCATGCCGGTGGGGAAGTAGTGCAGGAGCATGGCGGGGATGGCCATGTTGTAGTCGAGCTCGGCCTGGCCCGCGCTGTCGCGGACGACCTGCCCCCCCTCGACCTTCACGGGGATGATGCCGAGCCCCGAGGGCGCGGCCGCCACCGCGCCATTGGGGGGCGGGCTGGGGCCCGGGGCGACCGTCGGCAAGGCGATCGCGATCAGCCCCGGCAGGATCACCAGGAACGGGAAGAACATCTTGGGCACTGCGGCGATCAGCGGGGTCCGTCGGGCGCTGAGCATCGAGTCGGCCGCCATGGCGCGCTGCACGACCAGGAAGTTCGTGCACCAGTAGCCGAATGAGAGGACGAAGCCCAGCCCCATCGTCAGGCCGAAGACCTCGACGCCCAGCGGGTTGGGATGAGGGCTGCCCGGGGTCATCCCGCGCCAGGCGTGGGTGAACGACTCCTTGCCCATCGCCCCCAGCGTGGTCTTCAGCCCCTCCCAGCCGCCGACGTTCTTCAGCCCCAGCAGCACCAGCGGCAAGAAGCCCGCGACGATGAGGAAGAACTGGAGCACCTCGTTGTAGATCGCGCTCGTCAGCCCGCCCAGGTAGACGTAGGCCAGCACGATCACCGCCGAGACCACCAGGCTGACGTCGAAAATCCGGTCCATGGACAGGCCCATCTGCTCAAAGGCCGTGTCGAAGATGTGCAGGTTCTTGATCAAAAGCGCCATCGCATACATCGAGATGCCGCTGGAGAAAATAGTCATGATGGCGAACGTGATGGCGTTGAGACCTCGCGTCTTCTCGTCGAACCGCAGGCGGAGGTACTCGGGAACCGAATGCGCCCGCGAGCCGTAATAGAACGGCATCATGAAGAGGCCCACGAAGACCATCGCCGGGATCGCTCCCAGCCAGTAGAAGTGGCTGGTGGCGACGCCGTACTTGGCCCCCGAGGCGGCCATGCCCATGACCTCCTGCGCTCCGAGGTTGGTCGAGATGAACGCCAAGCCGGCCACCCAGGCCGGTATCGACCGCCCCGAGAGGAAAAAGTCCTCGCTGGTCTTCATGAACTTCTTGAGCGCCACGCCGATCCCCAGCACGAAGACCAGGTAGATCAGCATGATCAGATAGTCGATCCACGCCAGTGTGGTTGTCATCTTCGGTTCCTGTCCTGGGCGGCTGGTTCAGCCGTCAGCAAGCTCTGGGACGCTCGTTCTTTTGCATCAGTTCTGATCGAATTGGGATCGCATTATGACACGAGTTCCACGCGACCTCAACAGGCCAGGGAGGGTTTCACCTACTTCGCCGAGAACCTGTAAATCGTCGTCTGCCGATACGTCTGCCCCGGCTCCAAAACCGCCTTGGGGAAGTTGGGATGGTGGATCGAGTCGGGGAAATGCTGGGCCTCGAGGCAGAAGCCGTGGTGCTTTTTGTAGGCGATGCCGCTCTTGCCGATGTTCGTTCCGTCCAGGAAGTTGCCGCTGTAGAACTGGACGCCTGGCTCGGTGGTGAACATCTCCAGAAGACGGCCGGTTTTGGGCTCGTGAACGCGGGCGGCCAGCGCCAGCACGTGGCCGCCACGATTGAGCACGAAATTATGATCGTAGCCTCCCGGCTCTCCCTTCATCTCCTTGATCCGCGCTCCGATGGCCGTGGGCTTGGTGAAGTCGAGGGGCGTTCCGGCGACGGCGGCGATCTCGCCGGTGGGGATCAACGTCTCATCGACGGGCGTGTAATGATCGGCGGCCAGCGTCAGCTCGTGATCCAAAATCGACTCGGCCGTCCGCCCTCCGAGGTTGAAATAGCTGTGGTTGGAGAGATTGATCGGCGTCGCCTTGTCGGTGGTGGCCGTGTACTCGATTTTCAGCTCGCTCTTGTCCGTCACGGTGAACTGGACGCTCACGTCGAGGTTGCCGGGATAGCCCTCCTCGCCGTCCTTGCTGTGGTAGGTCATTTTCACGGAGGGGCCGTCAGGGCTCTGCACCTCTTCGGCCTTCCAGATGACCTTATCAAACCCCTTCAGGCCGCCGTGCAGCGTGTTGGGGCCGTCGTTCAAGGCGAGGCTGTATTCCCGGCCGCTCAAGGTGAACTTGCCCTTGGCGATCCGGTTGGCGACGCGGCCGACCGTCGCCCCGAAGTAGGGATGCTTACCCAGATAGCCTTCGAGGGTGTCAAACCCGAGAACGACATCATCGAGCTTGCCGTTCTTGTCCGGCGCGTCGATCTCGGTGATGATGGCGCCGTAGGTCATGACCTTGACCGCGATCGAACCATTCTTCAGCACGTACAGCTCAACCGGCGTGCCGTCCGGAGTTTTGCCGAATTGCATCTGGTCAATATCTCCCGCGAACGCTCGGCCCGCCGGACTCGCCGAACTTGCCCCGAACAAGCCCAGCGCCCCAACCAAAAGTGCCGCCGTCTCCACCCGATTCGGAAACCCGTCCATCAAACAACCCCCGACGAAAGGCAAACGCCGCCGCGGCTCGACCCAAACCGCGATTCACCGGCTACGTATCGTCCCCGGCCCCGACCGCAAAATC
>JBMFUH010000344.1:0-6988 GCA_049966735.1 Isosphaeraceae bacterium | reverse complement strand
CGACGAGAACACCACAATGTCGGGCTTGTTCTGTTTCAGGGCCACGCGAACTTCGGCGAAGTTGAGGTCGAAGCAGATGAGCAGCCCGACCCGGCCGAGGTCGGTCTCGAAGACCTGCGTGACCGTGCCGGGGGTCACACCTTTTTCCATCTCGGGGATCGTCGGAAACATCTTGTCGTAACGGCCGATCACCTCGCCCTCGCGGCCGATCAGGATCGACGTGTTGCGAATCCTCCGCACCGGGTCGTACTCGAGCCGGGGCCAGACGATGATCATCTTGTGCTGCCGTGCCAGATCGCGAACCCGGCCCAGGGTGCCACTGTCGCTGGGCTCGGCGTGATGGAACGGGTCGGCCAGCGCGAGCTGAGGATAGATTTCCGGGAAGGCGACCAGGTCGGCACCCATCCGCGCAGCACGCTCGAGATAGTGTTCGGCTTCCTTCAAGAGCCGGGCCATCCCTTCGGCGCCATCACTTCCTGCCGCTGGCCGATGCGAGATGGTGGCCACGCGAACGGGTCGACGGCGCAGGGGCATTGTCTGTTCCTCCTCGATGATGTGGCGAGTACGAGTTGGTCGACGATCAGGCCGGATGATTGGTCCACTGCTGGCCGCCCAGCGCATTCTCGCGGCCCCGACATCTCGCGGCAAGTGCCCAGCGAGTCTCTGCCCTCGAGGGCACGCGGCGGCTATGATGAAGATCCGTGAATCAGAGTCCTTCATCACGCGAGAGGAGGCAACGATGTACGTACTTCCCGTTTTGCTGATCGTGTCCCTGAATGCCTGGGCCGATCCGCCCAGATCCGACCTCGACTTGCTTCAAGGGACGTGGGTCATGGCTTCCATGGAAAGGGAAGGACACGAGGCCGCGCCCGAGGACATCAAGGACATGACCGCGGTCTACGAAGGGAACCGGATCACACTGAAGGCCGGCGATCGAGTGCGGCGGCGAGGCATCGTCACCCTCGCTCCCGAGCGTAAGCCCAAGGCAATCAACACCTGGGACCAGGATGGTCCTTTCGAAGACGAGACGGTGCCGGGCATCTATGAGCTCAAGGGCGATACGCTGAAGCTGGCCTTCGCCCGACCCGGCCAGGAGCGCCCCACGGAATTCACCACCAAGTCGGGCACCGCGGTTCTGGTCTGCGTGTACAAGCGGCAGAAGAAATGACACCCACTGGCATCCTCTGGCGGGTCCTGTTCTTTGGGGATGCCAGATGGCAGATCAACTCTTGAGCTTGTTCAGGGCATCGGCCTGGGTGTCGACGATCTCCAGCACTTTATGCAGGTTCATCGTCTGAAAGATCTCTTGCAGGTAGGAGCTGATGCCGAAGAAGACCACCCTGCCCTTCTGGCGATCGATCCGCCGCTTGATCGTCACCAGGAAGCCGATCTCCGAACTGGCCAGATAGTTCACCTCGGTCAGGTCGATGGCGAACCGGGGGTCGTCGCGCGACTCGATCAGCTTGTAGAGCCAGTCCCGCTGGGTGGACTGCCAGTCGTAGTTCATCTCGTTCGTCGGCTCGAAGTTGATGATCAGCACCCCGCCCAACTCTTTGGTCGTGAAGTTCAGCATGAAGAGACCTCGGAAAGGCGGCTGGCAAGACCTCAGGTTGACGTCACGGGGCGCTGCAAGGGTTCCCTTCTCGAGCCCTCATTTGCTGGTGACCGGGACTACGGCCGCGGTCAGGCCAGCCGACCTGGCCTTGACCGTGATCGTTCCTGGCTCACCGGGCTTCCCGGCCACGATCACCAGGCAGAGCCCATTGTAGGCTTCGCGACGCGTTGCCTGGAACGGCTCGTGGCTGGTGGCGTCGCCATTGCCCACCGCGACGATCCGGCCCGGACCCTCGGTCTCGAACTCGACCAGGTTGTGGCTGCGCGGAACCAAGAGCCCCTCACGGTCGGCGATCGTCACCGTCACGTAGGCGAGGTCGTGCCCATCGGCGCCAATCTCGGATCGATCGACCGAGAGCAAGACCCGGGCCGGCTCGCCGGTGGTTTTCACCTTGTCCCTGGCCCATTCCTTGCCCTCGCGGTAGGCGACGACTTCCAGCGTGCCGGGATGGTAAACCACGTCATCCCAGCGCAGGCGGTACTCGAACTTGTCCTTCTGCTTCCGGCCCAGCGACTTGCCGTCCTGGAACAATTCGGCCTCATCGCCGGAGGTGTAGACGTGCACCGGGGTGACCTGGCCGACGCGCTGGGGCCAGTTCCAGTGCGGCAGGATGTGGGCCATGGGCAGCTCGGGCCGCCAGCGCGCCTGGTAGATGTAGAACCGGTCCTTCTTGAAGCCGCACAGGTCGATGATGCCGAAGTAGCTGCTGGCCGAGGGGACCCTCAGCTTGCCCAGTTCGTCGAGCTGCTTCTTCATCTCGGCTCGCTTCTCGGGGTCGGAGAAGTTGAGCAGGTTGGTCGTGTCCGAGTTGTAGGGCGTCGGCTCGCCGATGTAGTCGAAGCCGGTCCAGACGAACTCGCCGAAGAACGCCGGATGATGATCGAGGGCCGAGAAGACTTCATCCGGCGGCTGGGCCCAGGGGGGCGCGTCCACGTCGAACGACGAGACCTGGAAATCCGCCCGCGAGTCCCTCCCGCGCTTCACCGGGAAGAAATACTCGCCCCGCGAGCTGACGCATGACGAAGATTCAGACGTGTAAATGGGTTTCCGCTCGTTGCCGCGATGGTCCAGAATGCGGCCGTACGCTCCCAGGCTGTAATTCAGGCCAAACACGTCGACCGCGGTCTGGAAGCCGTTGATTCCGGCATTGGCGTTGTTGCAACCAGCGGTGACCGGGCGGGTTGGGTCCTCGGCGTGCACGATGTCGCGCAAGGGCCTGGCCAGGAACGGTCCGTTCTGCTCGGCGATCTCGTTGCCGATGCTCCACATGATCACGCTGGGATGGTTCCGCTCGCGCCGGACCATCGCCTGCAAGTCCCTGGCGTGCCACTCGTCGAAGAGCCCGCTGTAGTCGCCGGCCGTCTTGCCCTGCCGCCAGCAATCAAAGGCCTCAACCATGACCACGAAGCCCATCCGGTCGGCCAGGTCCAGCAGCTCCGGCGCGGGGGGATTGTGCGAGGTCCGCAGGGCGTTGCAGCCCATCTCCTTGAGGATCTCGAGCTGCCGCTGGAGTGCCCGGACATTGAGCGCGGCCCCCAGCGGCCCCAGGTCGTGATGGTTGCAGGTTCCTTTCAGAAAAACCCGCTTACCGTTTACGTGGACGCCGTCGCGCGGTGTGAACTCGACGGTGCGGAAGCCGAAGGGCTGGTCGTGGACGTCGACCACTTCGCCTCCCTGGCGCAGGGTCGTCCGCGCCAGGTAGAGGTTGGGCGTGGCGAGGTCCCAGCGTTTGGGATTGGGGACGGACACGGAGACCGCGACATTCCCCGCGGCCCCCGCGCCGAGCGTGAGCCGGACGGGCTTCGAGCTGGCCACCGGAGCGGCCCCCGACGCGCCCTCGCCCAGAGCAAGGATGCCGGTCTGCATCGAGATCGTTGCCTCGTCCCGGCCCTGGTTCTCGACCGTGACGGCAATCCGGGCCGCGCCTTTCTGGTCGGTTAGCGACTCGTTGGTCACGAAGACGCCCCAGTGGGCCACGTGGATCGGGTTGGTCTTCACCAGCCAGACGTTGCGATAGAGCCCCGCGCCGGGGTACCACCGCGAGCCCCAGTGCACGGTATCGAGCCGCACGGCCAGCACATTGTCGGCCCCGAACTTGAGGTGCGGCGTCAGCTCCAGCCGGAACGGCTGATAGCCGTAGGGCCAGGCGCCCACGAACTGACCGTTCAGCCAGACCTGGGAGTTGGCCATGGCGCCGTCGAAGTCGATGAAGACATGCTTGCCGCGATCGCTCTGGGGCACCTTGAAATGCTTGCGGTACCAGCCGATCCCCTTCCAGGGGAGCTTGCCGGTATCGCCGGGAAGATCGTCGCGGAACGGCCCCTCGATGCCCCAATCGTGGGGAACGTCGAGCGTGCGCCAGGCGGAATCGTCAAAGTCGACGGCCGACGGTGCCTTGCCACCGGCAGCCCGCGTGTTCCGGATCTCCTGGCCGCCGCCGCTCTCGAGCCGGATCTCGCGGATGCTCGCCCATTTGCCTTCCGGCAGACGCGTGACGCGAACGCGGACAAACCGCGCTGCGCCGGGAGCAAACGTGGTCCACTGCTTGCCATCGGCGCTGGTCTCGATCACGCTGCCGTAGGAGAGTTCGGGAAACTCCCATTCCAGGGCCACGCGGCTGATCTGCCGCGGCCGGCCGAGGTCAAGCCGAACCCACTCGCCCGTGGCCCCGCCACTTGCGCACCATCGGGTTTCCCTGTCGCCGTCGAAGACGCTTTCCGCGTTGTTTCCCTTGGACGATTCCTCGCTGGAGGCCGTGGCCAGCACGCTCCACGCTTCCGCCCCCGGCTCGGGAACCGTTTTCCCGCCATCTGGCATGGGCCCGAACCGGGCGAACCGCCAGCCGGCATTGAACGACTCGCGGGTACGAGCCGGCGAGTCGGCGGCAAACGCGATCGCCGGGAGCATCACGGCAATGGCCAGGGAAACAAGCGAGCAGAGACGGCACATGGGACAAATCCTCCCCTTGCGAGGGCCAGAGACCAGTCCCCGGATCATAACCCGCTGAATGGTCGTCAACAACACGTCGGGATAGATGGACTTCCTTGGCTCCCTCTTTCCGCATCTGGCTGACGCAATGCCGCTCCTGGTACTCCGCTCATCAAGCGCCTGGTGTGCGGCGAAGGCTATGTGACCGAGTACCCACAGGCAAACCGTCAGCCTGCCCGGCCGTACTTGCGGAGCCAGCTCCTCCGAGAAAGGGACCGGGGCGGTCATGGGTACGACATTCATGTCGGAGCCGTGTTGTCCGGCTCCGCGAGGATCCAATCCAGACGATACCGCGACGAACTCGCACGGAGCGTGCCCGTCGGCATCGATCCCATCGTGGGAGGGGAAATCGAACGGAGCCGCGAGATTGCCTGTCGCAACGCGGCGGAGTTCGTCCTGTCTGCCCTGGAGAATGACGCGAGGAAGTGATACCATGATTTCCAGAGGCGACCATGACCAAACTCGATGACTTCTTTCGTGTTCCTGTCGATACCTTGGAACACCCAACGCTGCACAAATGGAAGGCGCGGCTGGGACAGCCCGTGGTCAAAGCAACGCTTGAATTGTCTCAACCGGTAGCCGAATTCGGGCTGTCGCAAGCCGAGATGCAGGTGCAGTTCCACCAGAACGGTGAGCCGGGCGCGGTGGAGACTCTCCCATGGGATGACGAGTTGAACAGCGGACCTATCACCTTCGGCGTCCGAGCAATCAGCCAGGACCAGGAAGCGGACAGGTTCGCACTCGGGTCGCGCGCGGCGATGCGTAAGGTGGAGCGGGAATTCGGCGACGGCTATTTGAACAGCGTACTGCTCCAGCTCATGAAAGACAGCGACTTGACAAAGCATCGCGAGATCAACGCGATCCTCAAGCACGCCCATGCCATATCGCCATACAGGGAAGGGAAGTCGAACCAGAAGTACGAGAATTGCCGCGAGATGATCACCGGCGCAATCAGTGGCCGAGCCAGGGAGTTGACCGCGAATTTGAAGTACACCGAGGACGAGGCCAAGAAGATCCTGGTTGCCGCACTCGCGCGGTACCTCGACAAACGCTTCACGGTGAGCGGCCGGCGACGGTTGGGAATGCTCTGATGGTCACGTCTTGCGCCGTCGCTCCGAGCCGTTCGCGGCAGGCTGCAATTCCAGATCGGTGACCAGAAGTAGATCGATTCTGCAAGCATCCTCCATGTCACCCCCTGCAAATCCCCCTCTCGCATGCCCGCTGGAATTCTCCACATCTCTCGCGTATCGTGGTGTCGCTCGGTAGAGGGTAAACCGCTTTTACATGGAGCTCAGCTCGTCCTTGAATCGCTCGGGCCCGCCGCCAAGTCTGGAATCATCCGCCAACATCGCCGCCCAGCTCGTGGCGAGGGCGGCGGAGCAGCCGCACACGCTGGCCGTGGTGGTTCCCCAGGGCCGCGCGCCGGGAGGAAGAAGACGGTACAGCCACTTCACCTACGCCCAGCTTAACGGGGATAGCGACCAGATCGCGGCGGGCCTGCTGCAAAGCGGCATCGCGCCTGGGACGCGGTCGGCGGTCATGGTCAAGCCCGGGCTCGACTTCTTCGCCCTCACCTTCGCCCTGTTCAAGGCCGGAGTCGTTCCTGTATTGATCGACCCGGGGATCGGGCTGTCCAGCCTGGGGAAGTGTCTGGGCGAGGCCGCGCCGGAGCTGTTCATCGGCATTCCGCTGGCCCTGGCTGCCAGGCGCGTGCTGGGCTGGGGGAAAGAGTCGGTGCGGCGGGTGATCGTGGTCGCGCCCGGCTGGACGGCTCCGGGATTCCAATCACTGGAAAGCATTCGCAAGCTGGGCCGGAAGGCGTTGGGCGCGGGCACGATCGGCTCACCCGTGCTCCACGCTCCCGGCCCCGACGAGGCCGCGGCCATCCTCTTCACCAGCGGCAGCACCGGCCCGCCCAAGGGGGCTGTCTACACGCACGGGATCTTCCAGGCGCAGATCGAGCGGTTCCGGGCGCTCTACAGCATCGAGCCGGGCGAGATCGATCTGTGCACGTTCCCGCTCTTCGCCCTCTTCGCCCCGGCCCTGGGGATGACGTCGATCGTGCCGGAGATGGACCCGACCCGGCCGGCGCGGGTCAACCCGAACAAGCTGTTCGCGGCCATCGACGACTTCGGCCCCACCAACATGTTCGGCTCGCCAGCCCTCTTGCGCAGGGTCGGGCCAGCGGGTGCGGCGCGAGGGCTGAAAATTCCCTCCTTGAAGCGCGTGGTGACGGCCGGAGCGCCGGCGTCGGCCCGCGTGCTGGAGACGTTCGCCCAGCTTCTGGAGCCGCCAGCCGAAATCTTCACGCCCTACGGGGCGACCGAGGCCCTGCCCGTCGCCTCGATCGGCAGCTCCGAGATCCTCCAGGAGACCCGCCACGCC
>JBMFUH010000343.1:0-6989 GCA_049966735.1 Isosphaeraceae bacterium | reverse complement strand
CGGGCTGGATCAGTCCGCCCGGTATTCGGTCACCGATCTTGCCACGGGCAAGGCGTCAAACCACAGCGGCGGCGAGCTCCTGGAGCAGGGACTGACGATCGAGATCGACAGTAAGCCAGGAGCCACGGCGATCAAATACGTCCGCAACAGGTGAGCCAAGGAGAAGCCATGAGGGGATACAATCTGATCCCGCTGATCCTACTGACGATCTTGCCTCGCGTCTCTCTCGCGCGCGCGGAAGAGGTGATCCTGCCGGTCGGTTCCGCGCCGGAGCCGATTGCCGTTCCTCACTTTCCCAGCCGGCTGCACGCGGTGGTCTGGCGCAACTGGCAGCTCGTTTCGCCCGCGAAGTTGGCCGAGGTGGTGGGGGCGTCCGAGGAGCAGATCACGCGGCTGGCCGAATCGATGGGCCTTCCCCCCGCCGGCACCGTGCCCCCGGAACTCAAACGGCGAGCATACATCACCATCATCCGCCGCAACTGGCATCTTTTGCCCTATGAGCAGTTGCTCAAGCTGCTTGACATGTCTCGCGAACGGCTCGCCTTCGCGTTGCGCGAGGATGATTTCCTGTTCATCAAGCTGGGCAATCTGAAGCCGAAATGCAGCCCCGTCGTCTACGCGGAGCCGGACGAGACCGCCCGCAACCGCGCGGCGGAGATCAAGCGTCTGGTCGACGGCCGGTTCGGCGCGATTCTGAGAAAAGGCGGCGAGCCGCGCTTCGCGTTTGTCGATCGGCTGTCCCGGGTGCCTGCCGACTTTCGGCCGCCAGCGCGAAAGGGCGGCGAGGGACCGCGTTATCTTTCCTCATATTTTGGAACGTTTGGCGACCCCCTCGCTGACGGCGCGGCTGACTCGTTCCCGGACGGTCTGCTGGCGCGCCTGGCGAGCTCGGGAGTCAATGGCGTCTGGCTGCATGTGGTCCTGCGTCAACTTGCTCCCGGCGGGCCAGACTTTCCCGAATTCGGCCAGGGCTGGGAGCGCCGGCTGGCCAACCTGCGGCGGCTGGTCGCGCGTGCCGGAAAGTACGGGATCGATGTGTACCTTTACATGAACGAACCTCGGGCCATGCCGATCTCGTTCTTCGCGCATCGAGCAGGTTTGGCGGGCGTGCGCGAGGGCGATCATCAGACGATGTGCACGAGCACTCCGGCCGTGCGCGCTTGGCTGAAGCGCGGCCTGGCGCACGTCTTTCGCGAGGTGCCGCAACTGGGCGGGGTGTTCACCATCACCTACTCGGAAAATCTGACGAACTGTGCCTCGCACGGTCAGCAGGCCGGCTGTCCTCGCTGCCGTGCGCGCCAGCCGGCGGAGATCATTGCCGAGGTCAACGCGGCGATCGAGGAAGGGGTCCATCGGGGCAGCCCCGCCGCGAAGGTGATCGTCTGGGACTGGAGCTGGCCGAACCCCGACCCGATCGCTCTCTTGCCGAGGAACGTCTGGTTCATGTCGGTGAGCGAATGGTCGCTGCCCATCACGCGCGGAGGTGTGGCGACGACCGTCGGCGAGTATTCGCTTTCGGCGGTGGGGCCCGGCCCGAGGGCCACGAAACACTGGGCGATCGCGCGCGACCATGGCCTGAAGACCGTCGCCAAGGTGCAGCTCAACAACACCTGGGAACTTTCCTCAGTTCCCTCGTTGCCGGTGCTGGATCTCGTGGCCCGGCACTGTAAGGGGCTGGCAAGGCAAAAGGTTAGCGGCATGATGATGAGCTGGTCGCTGGGCGGCTGTCCGTCGCCCAACCTCCTGGTGGCGCGGTGCTTCGCCGACAACCCGGACGCTGACCCCGACGCCGTTCTCGACGACGTCGCCGCGACAACGTACGGCGCCCATCAGGCCGCCAAGGTGCGGGCCGCCTGGAAAGTCTTCAGCGAAGCCTTTTCCGAGTATCCCTACGACGGTTCGGTGCTCTACACGGCGCCTCAGCAGTACGGGCCGGCGAACCTGCTCTTTTCCCGCCCCACGCACTACAGGGCGACGATGGTCGGCTTTCCCTACGACGACCTGGCGACCTGGCACGGGGTCTATCCTCCCGAGGTGCTGGCCGGCCAGTTCGAGAAGATCGCCGACGGTTGGGAAAAGGGCGTGGCGCTCTGGAATCAGGTCGACGGGTCGGCGGCGGCGAGCGATCGTCCGCAGATCCGCGCCGCGGGTTTGCATTTCCGGTCGGTCGCCAACCAGGTTCGCTTCATCCTGGCACGCGCCGCGGGCCGGCGCGGCGAGATGATTCGAATCCTGGACGCCGAATCAAAGCTGGCCGCGGAACTCTTGCCACTGACTCTTGAAGATTCGCGAATCGGATTTGAATCGTCAAATCAATACTATTACACTCCACTGGACATGGTGGAAAAGGTGATCAACTGTGAATACATCAAGTCATCCTTGACCGGCAAACAGCATTGAAGATTCCGCTCGGTGGAGTGGTTTTCGGGTCAATGGCTCCCTGTAGGGTCCGCTGTGCGGACCGATGGCCGGGCATTTGGTCCGCACAGCGGACCCTACGGTACTCGCGGGGTGACCATCTCTTCGACGTGATCTGGGCGCCGAGAACGAAAAGACACGCCCAAGACAGGCCAGACGACCCGTTTCGTGTGGAAATCCGCGTCCTGGCATGGGAGAATCTCAGCCCGCGAGTCATGGTTCGCGTGGTGGTTCGGCGAGGGTGAGGCAAGTGGAGTCTGCCGGATGAGAGTCAAGCGATTTGTCGCTCTGCTGAGCTTGCTTGTTCTGGTTTGGGGGTGTAACCATGCGGCGGAGCCGGTGGCGACCGAGGCCAAGGTGCCGGTCTGGAAAGCGGCCAATGCCAGTCCATTCCTCGTTGAGCCCTACCTACAGTGGGGAGATTCCCCGGACGCTAACCACGGGCACAGCCTGGAGGTGGTCTGGCAAACCGACGACTTCGGAGCTGAATGGGACGTCCAGTATGGTTTCGACCGCCAAAAGCCCTGGCTCAAGGCAGATCCTCTCGCGATGCGGCGAATCGTGGTGCCATCGATTCCGCCCCATCGGCTCTACCGAGCGCACCTGCCGAACCTCCAGCCGGGCGGTCGATTCTCGTACCGCGTGCGGAATGACGGCGTTGTCGCCTTTGGATCGGATGCGACGGCTCCCAAGGCGGTCGACTCTCACTTCCGGTTCGTGGTCCTGGGAGATTGCGGCGCCAATACCCAGGGGCAGAAGGCCTTGGCCTTTCAGACCTATCGCCTGCATCCCGACTTCGTGATGATCACCGGCGACATCGTCTACGACCGCGGGCGAATCTCCGAGTATCGCGAGAAATTCTGGCCGATCTACAACGCCAACGGAGTTTCGCCTGACCAGGGGGCGCCGATCATGAGATCAACGGTTTTTTTTGCCGCGCCTGGCAATCATGACATTGTGTCTCGCGATCTGGGCAAGTACCCCGACGGTCTGGCGTACTTCCTCTACTGGCTCCAGCCGCTAAGCGGTCCGGCCGGTCAGCAAGGCGATGCCGCCCTGCCGCGGCTGCTCGGCCCCGAAGCGAACCAGCAAGCGTTCCGGGACGCCGCGGGCGAGGCGTATCCTCGGATGGCGAATTTCTCGTTCGATTACGGCAACTCGCACTGGACCGTACTGGACGGCAATCCCTACGTGGACTGGCGCGACCCCAAGCTCCGCGACTGGGTCAAGACGGACCTCTCGGCCGCGAGCAAGGCCGCCTGGCGCTTCGTCGTCTTTCACCAGCCGGCCTTCAATTCCTCCCGTGCACACTTCGATGAACAAAACACGCGACGACTCGCCGATCTGTTCGAGGAGGGGAAGGTCGACGTGGCGTTCAGCGGGCACGTACACAACTACCAGCGGACATTCCCGCTCCATTTCGTCGCCGAGAAGGTCGCAGGCGATAAGGAGGCGCGCAAGAAGGGGCACGTGCCGGGCCGCTGGACGCTTGATCGGTCTTTTGATGGCCAGAAAGTCACCCATCCCAACGGGGTGATTTACCTGACCACCGGCGCGGGGGGGGCAAAGCTGTACAATCCCGAGCAGCAGGACGATCCCTCCTCCTGGCAAGAGTTCACCCACAAGTTTGTCTCCAAGGTCCACTCGCTGACGGTGGCCGAGGTCGAAGGGCCGAAGCTGACAATCCGCCAGATATCACTCGATGGCAAGGAACTGGATAAGTTCGTCGTCACCAAGTAGCGACCTATTCCAAAGATATGAAGAAATGATGACCAAAGTGCGCGGTCGTGATCGCCTCGCCGCGCCGACCAGTGGTTCATAGCGGCCGGGCCAGCCCCGCTTCATACTCCTTGTCGACCTGGGCGAGAAGACCGTCGAGCCGCCCCGATTCCAGGTCCTCCGCGATCTGCATGTCCCAGAGCTGGGCGCGATGCTCCTTGAGCCAAGCCGTGAACTCGGTCAGGTTCTCGGCATCGAGTTCGAGAATGGCCGCTTCAATCTGTTTGACGTCCATAAAGATGATGTTAAGCCAGGCTTCCCCGATGGTCAACCGCGGTATTGCCCCAAATAACCGTGCGAGGTCTGGAAGCAGTTCGGAGAGCATCCGAAATGGCGTGTGGAGAAACCCGGCCGGGTCGTTGTAATGGACGGTGCCTCCACCACTATGCTCGTCCG
Organism: Isosphaeraceae bacterium; assembly: GCA_049966735.1. Classification (GTDB taxonomy): domain Bacteria; phylum Planctomycetota; class Planctomycetia; order Isosphaerales; family Isosphaeraceae; genus Aquisphaera. The sequence continues at coordinate 2,396 of JBMFUH010000343.1, read as the reverse complement.
GCCCGATGTGGTCGTGAGGGTTCCTGCCAGCGATCGGGTCTTCGTTACAGGCTTGCTCCTGGAATTGATGAATTTTCAAGATTTGATCACATGCGAACTCCGCAAGGCGCTGGCCAAAGGCTGGGATCTCCACCTGTCCCACGAATCCACAGCCGCGGGGGAGAAGAAAACCCTGGTCACGGTGGAGGCCAAAGCGGGGGTTCCCGAGAACGATTACGTCAAGAACAAGTTCTTCGACGTATCCAACATGCGCCGGGTCTACCGATTCGACGCGAAGACCCAGAGACTGGAGGGACTGGATGCCTATCTGCACCGAACCGGCGGCGATATTCTGATTCTGAAAGTCCAGCAGATCGATTACGACAAGCCCATCGATCCCGCTGTTTTCATACTGAAGCTTCCGGAAAAGATCCGAGAGCACAAGAAGCCGGAACGGCTGCCGGATAACGCCAGGTATGAGAAAATGACACCGGAGCAGGCAGCACGGGCGTTCTTCGAGGCTTGCGCGAAGGAGAACTGGGAAGAGGTCCACAAGTACTGGGAGCGGCCCCTGGATGAGAGAATCAAGAGCTACCTGGGCGGCCTTACGATCGTTCGCCTTGGGGAACCGTTCCAATCGAAGATTTATCCCGGCTGGTTCATCTCCTACGAAATCAAGTTCAAGGACGGAACGGTCACGAAGCATAAGCTGGCGATCCGCAAAGACAACCCGGCGAAACGGTATGTGGTTGATGGCGGCATCTGAGCTGGCTCGCCGCCGAGGGGCCGATCGCGCGCTGGTTTTCAGGCCATCCGATACCGCTCGCGGAGGGTCTGGCTTGCCTGAACAAGACTGGCCAGCTTGGCCCTGGCGACGTCGAATGCACTGATCGGGCTGTCGGCGAAGGTCGCGAAGCCGCAGTCGGGATTGAGCAAGACGCGCTCGGGCCCGAAGAGCGCGATCGCTCGCTCGGCACGGGTGACGATCTCTTCGGGGGTCTCGATCCGGTCGGACTTCTGATCGACCACCCCCACGCCGATCCTTATCTCTCCGGGCAGGTCTTTCAAGACCTCGATCTCCCCGGCGCGCGGCGTGCACAGTTCGAGAAAGAGCGTGCCGACGGGGATCGATGAGAAGAGGGGAACGAGGGACGCGTAGTTGCCGGCGAGCGCGGCGGACTCGTCACGTGTCCAGTTGCCCCGGCAAACGTGCAGGGCCAAGCGCTCGCGAGGAAGGCCGGAGAGAGTCTGGTTCAGGAGCGATCGGGCGAGGTCGAGCTCCTCGCTGGTTGCTCGCTTTTCTCCCAGCGCTCCGCACATAAACGAGCGGTTGCCCGAGGCTCGGCGGCCATGAACCACCTCGGTCAAGACGGGCTCGTCAAGCTGCACGATCGCCGCGCCGGCGGCGAGCAGGGCCTCGATCTCCTGACGGAGCGCGGTGACGATGTCGGCGGCCAGGCTTTCCCGCGTTTCGTAGGCGCGATCCGAGACGCACTCCAGCCACATGGTGCGAGTCAGCAAGTAAGGCCCGGGCAGGGCCACCTTGACCGGACGATCGATCAGCCCGCGGACGGCCGTCAGTTCGTGCAACGCGAGGGGATGGGACGGGCTTCGCGTCAGACGCCCGAAGACGGCCGGATGCCGGACCGATTCAGCCGGGACGTCGAGCGCCTGGAGTTCGCTGGCGAACTCGTCGGGATGCTCGACATAAGGAAGGAGGTCGACGATGGGAATGAGCTGACAGTTGGTCAGCCGGCTGCCGACGAAGCTAGCGTAGCTGTCGCGCCGCTGCTCGCCGTCGGTCACCACGTCCACGCCGACATCGAGCTGCGCCTGCACGACCTCGGCGACGGCACGGTCGGCCAGCGTCTGGAAGTCGGAATCAGGGAGACGGCCTTCGAGTCGATCATGAAGCGCTGACAGAAGCCAATCCGGCCGAGGCCAGCTTCCGATACCCATGACGGAGAGCGGGGCGATGACGGGGACCGGGCTGCCTTGTCGGTAGGCTGAGGGGTCCAGGCCGAAGGCCGGTCTCGTCGGTTCCCGCGCCGGACTGGCTGCCGGCTGGGGGGCTGGCGTCGATTTGGCGGGATCAAAATGGCCCTTGGAGATCAGAAAACTCCAGGAACCGGCCGGGCGATCGTGCCAGGTCGAGACCAGGTCGTTGCCCGTCATCCGGCACCATGCGGGCAAGTCCTCGGCCACGGAAGGCTCGGTCGAGCGAATCTCCAAAAGCTGCCCTCGCGCCAGCGGGTCGATCCGGCGGCGGATCTGGAGCAAGAGGCCGCCTCCGCAGTCCAGATCTCCGCCGTCAAACCGATCCGCCGGCTCGTAAGCATAATGAGGATGTTCATTCGGATCGTGTTCGGCATCGTTCATGGAGGCATCGCTCCGACAAGCGCATTGTGCACGGGTGT
>JBMFUH010000342.1:0-7006 GCA_049966735.1 Isosphaeraceae bacterium | reverse complement strand
CCCCGCTCCGCCGGCCCAGAGCGATCAACCGCAAGCCGCACCGGTCAGCGAGCCCAAGATCGAGTCCCCGGGAACGGAGGGCCCTCCTCCAACCAAGGGGCAGCAGATGCTCTCCGAGGCCAAGGCGCTCTACACCAACGGCAATTACCCGGCGGCCCGCCAACTGGCCGAAGCCGCCAAGGCGGCCAAGCTGGGAGTGGAAGCTCAGGCCGATGAGCTGCTCGCGCAGATCGGCCTGGCCGAGCAGGGTGGAGCGCTCAGCCTGTACGAGTCGGCACTGGCCGCCATGCGCAACGGCGACAATGCCCGCGCCCGTGCTCTCTTGACCGAGGTTTCCACCGCGGGCGGAGCGCTCGACGAGGGCCTCCTGACCAAGGTTCAAGAATTGCTCAAGAAATTACCTGTCGATACCAAGGGGAAAGCCGTCGTCGGCGAGAAGACGCCGGTGATTCCCGACGCCGAGGCCCTCTCCGCGCAGAAGCTGAACGCCGAGGTGGGCACCAAGATCGCCGAGGCTCGCCGGCTCCAGGAGACCGATCCCGACAAGGCCATTGCGATCTACCAGCAGACCATGAAGGCCGTCAAAGCGGCGGGCCTTTCCCCCAGCCTGATGCGGCCGATGGTCCGCCGCCTGGAAGTCGCGCTGGAACTGGCCAACAAGGACAAGGTCGCCTTCGAGGCCAAGATGCAAGACAAGGCTCAGCGGGCCGAGATCGAGCTCAAGCGGCTGCGCATCCTCGAGGCCGACAACGCCAAGAAAGCACGCATGAAGGAGCTGATGGACAAGGCTCAGACGGCCTACGCCAACGGCGAGTACGTGCAGGCTGAGACTTACGCCAAGGCGGCCGCGGAGGTCGATCCCAACGAGGTGGCCGCCACCCTGCTGGCCTACAAGAGCAGGCTGGAACGCCGCTACAAGCAAGACCTGGAAACCAGGGCGCTCAAGGAAGAGGGGGTTGTCACGGCGTTGCAGCAGGTGGACCTTGCCGACGTGATGGATCCCGAGGTCCAGATCAAAGGCATCAGCATGCCTAAGAACTTCAAGGACCTCACCCGCGAGCGGCTGCGGCTGAACGCCAAGCTCGAGATCAAGAAGGACCCCAAGGTCCTGGCGATCGAGGCCAAGCTCCGCGACCCGATCTCGCTCAACATGGACAAGCAGCCTCTCTCCGAGGCCATCACGTTCCTTCAGAATTACACGGGGCTGAACATCGTCCTCGATCCGCGGGCCCTGAGCGACGAGGGCATCACCTCGGCGTCTCCCGTGTCGCTGACAGTCAACAACATCTCGCTCAAGACGGCGCTCAAGCTGCTCTTACGGCCGCTGGGGCTGGTCTACAAGGTCGAGGATGAGGTCCTCCTGATCACCAGCCCGCAATCGTCGGGGGCCGACATGGTCGCCCATACCTACTACGTCGGCGACCTGGTCATGCCGACCAACAAGGGGAGCAAGGGCCCGGTGGCGGATGCGGCCGCCGCGATAACCGGCTCCGCGCCGGATGGCATCAGCGGTCTCATGAACCAGTATGGCGCGACGTCCCCTGGTATGACGCCCCCGGGGATGCCCACTCCCGGTCAACTGCCGGCGAGCACCTCCAACCAGCCAACCTCCACCCCGGGAGCACCGCCTCAGATTGACATGACCCCACTGATCCAGCTCATCATGACCTCGATCGCCCCGGGCACCTGGCGCGTCCAGGACAGCTCCGGCCAGGACATCTCGGCGGCCTATGGCCTGGGCGGCGGGTTCGGTGGTGCGGCAGGAGGCCAGGACAATGCGCCGGAACGGCCGCCAGGGGCAATCATCCCCTTCTTCCTGAGCATCAGCCTGATCATCCGCCACACAGCCGAGGTCCACGATCAGATTGCCGACCTGCTCCGGCAATTGCGCAAGTTGACAGACCTACAGGTCTCGGTCGAAGTCCGCTTCATCACCGTGAACGATAGCTTCTTCGAACAGATCGGCGTCGACTTCGACTTCGCCATCAATTCGGACTCGGTCAGTAAACATACCACGTTCGCCTTTCCGAACCCGGAGGCCCAACTGACCAGCGTACCCGGTAGTCTGATAAGCAACACCACCACCGGGACTGCCGGCACCGGCGCAGGCGGCGCGGGCGGCGGCCTGGGCGGCGGCCTGGGCGCAGGCGGCGCGGGCGGCGGCCTGGGCGGCGGCGTCGGCGGCATCGGCGGCGGTGCCGGCGGCGTCGGCGGCGGCGTCGGCGGCGGCGGCTTCGGCGGCGGCGGTGGTCTTAGCGGTGGGATGTCGTCGGTCTCCCCCTACCTGGTTAACCCCATTCGCAACGGCTGGACCTACGGCAGCAAGACGCCAGTCGTCGTGGGAACGCAGGGAGGCGGCCTGTACAACTTCTCCAACAACCTCAATATCCCGTTCGTCAACACGGAAGCGAGCCTGATCGCCCCGTTCAACACGCAAGCAGGCGCCGGAGCCTCGATAGGCGTCGCCTTCCTCAGCGACCTCGAAGTGTACTTCTTCCTGACCGCCGCACAGGGAGATTCGCGGAACAACATCCTGTCCGCCCCCAAGGTGACCACCCTCAACGGCGCGATGGCCTCCGTCATGAACTCCCAGATGCAATACTACATTGGCTTCCTGATGCCAATCGTCGGACCAGGCTCGGTGGCCTTCATGCCGATGCCAATGCCGCTGATGAATGGCGTCTACCTCATGGTTACCCCCGTCGTCTCGGCCGACCGCCGGTACATCCGAATGACCTTGAGCCCCACGTTCAACACGATCCAGGGCTTTACCACCATTAGTGTTCCGGCAGCCGTCGGCGGCAGCGGTCTGGGTGGCGCCTCCGCGGCCATCAACGCAACCATCCAGCTTCCACAGACGCTCACGACGATGATCTCGACCACCGTCACCGTGCCCGACGGCGGTACGGTCTTGCTCGGCGGCGTGAAGCAGCTCCAGGAACAACGACTCGAGTACGGCGTTCCGGTCCTCTCCAAGATCCCCTGGATCGACCGTCTCTTCCGCAACGTCGGTATCGGCCGGCAAAGCTCCAGCATCCTGCTCATGGTCACTCCCCGCATCATCATCCTCGAAGAGGAAGAGGAACGGCTGGGGATTCCTCCCTCGGCCCTGTGATCGAGAGGACCTGCACGGGCGCACGCGGCCAGCCAGCCGCCAGGCCGCCGGGGATCATCCTCCGGCGGCCTTTTTTTGTACCCCAGGCCGATGGGCTTGATCTCCCCCTGGACTTGCCGCATCGTGGAACGGAATGAATTCCGTTCCACGCGAGAGAGGTCTCCATGTTCACACTTCTCTTCTCCTCGGCCATCATCCTGGGTCTTCAGCCGCCGCAACCAGCCGCCGAGCCGCCCGCCGTCGTCGGCAAGATGGAGCCCAGCCCGCGGTGGAAACCGCTGGCACGCAGCCTCTGGTTCGACCCGACCGCCAAGCGACTGGTCATCCGCGCGCGGGTCGTCCTGCGCGAGGGACAGCTCGAACACCTGCTCTGCCTCAAGGGAACCAAAGAGCACGAGGCCATCCTGGCCACCGACGCCGCGCCCCGCCAGATTCATGCCGGCCTGCTCCTCACCGGCGCCGAGCCGGGACACCCCGTTCGCTTCCTCCCCAGGTTCGAGCCCCCGGCCGGTACTCCCATCGAGATCCAGTTGCTCTGGAAAGCCGGCGGCAAGACCAACAAGTCCAGCGCACAACTCTGGGTGAAAGACGAGAAGACCAGCAAGCCCCTGGCACTCGCCTGGGTCTTCGCCGGCAGCGATCTCTTCATGGACCCGGCCACCAAGAAGACGATCTACGCGGCCGATGATGGAGACCTGATCACGGTCGCCAACTTCGGCAGCTCGATCCTCGATCTGCCCATCGCCAGCTCGGCCAGCGACGCCGAGCGCATCTTCTCCGCGAATACCACGCAAGTCCCCCCCCTGGGCACCGAGGTGTTCATGATCCTGGGGCCCAAATCGCCAGCCCCAACGAAGAAGCCCTGAACCAGCCGAGGCCCCAGAAATCACTCCACCCGAAGCGCACACCAGAAGCCCAGCGGATGATACTGGGCGTCGCTGGGCCGGTCCTCCAGACTCTCCCATTCCTCATTTGACCATATCAACAAGCGAGTGGGATGACCATTGATCCGCCACCGAGCCGACCGCGCCATCGGCTGAGGATCAAAGAGCCGGATCGTTGACTGCTGCCCCTTGGGGCGGTACGAACGTGGAATCTCACACATGGGAGGATGGCTCCTCGATGAAAAGCCCGTCGTCAGTGACCGAATCCTGGTCGGGAAGTGACTCTAGCATAAATTGCGCATGGTGTGCGGTTCAAATTCCAGGATCGAGAAGGAATCGGCGACACGACCCCCGCGGCAAACCATGTCCAGGGAAGGAACCCCGGAACGTCAAGACGCGGATCAAGTCCCAGACACCATCAGCTCCGCTACGCCACTCACACGCGACCTCAGGCGAAACCTGCTGCGTCATATCGGTCGATCACGCCAGTGTGATCTGTACAATGTTTCCGTCCACACTCTATTTTCTGCTTTATAAAACACAAAGGTCAAGGGCTGCTCGCTCTTTTTTTCGCAGATCACTGAGTTTACCTCAGCGTAATCATCATGAGCGTCTCCTCCGGTTCGTGCACCACGCCGCGGCCGCACTGGATTGGGAACCACACGGCAGGGTAAGCTGAAAGGCTGTCGTCCCCGCACCATCAAGCGAGTGGTCGCGGGGCATCTGGCGGTCGCGATCGCACCCGCCCCACCGCCCTTGTCCCGGAGCAGGAATGGACCGCCCGTCGCTCATCGCAACCAGAGATCTGACCAAGAAATACGGCAAGTTCGCGGCTCTGCGCCGCTTGAACCTGGACATCCGGCAAGGAGAGGTCTTCGGCTTGCTCGGCCCCAACGGTTCGGGAAAGACGACGACCATCCGGATTCTCCTGGGTCTCCTGCGTCCCACGTCGGGTCAGGCCACCATCTCCGGATTTGACTGCTGGCGCCAGAGCTTGCGCGTGCGCCGGCTGGTCTCTTACCTGCCCGGTGAACTGCGCCTTTACGGTTCGATGTCCGGCCTTGCGGCCCTGCGGTTCCTCTCCGACCTCCGCGAGGGGGACGGACTCGACCGGGCCGTGGCGATCGCCGAGCGGATGATGAGCCTCAACCTCAAGAAGAAGATCCGCGCCTACTCCACCGGCATGAAGCAAAAGCTGGCCCTGGCACTTACGTTTGCCGATCCGGTCGATATCTTGATCCTCGACGAGCCCACCTCCGCGCTGGACCCCTCGGCCCGCGCCATGGTGCTGCGTCTGGTCAAGGAGGCGCGCAACCTGGGGCAAACCGTCATCTTTTCGGGCCATGTTCTCTCCGAGGTCGAGGCGGTCTCGGACCGGCTGGCCATCCTCCGCCGCGGTCGTCTCATGCACGTCGAGGACATGCAAGCCAGACGCGGCTTGCGGATGCTCCTGATCCGGTTCCCCCACGAGGTTCCCACCACCTTCCCGGCGGAGCTCGAGCTGACGGTGCGGGAGACCACCGACCACACCTGCCTGCTCGAGCATCGCGGTTCGCTCGGTCCGTTGCTCCGCTGGCTGGGCTCGACGTCCATCGAAGACATCGCGATCGGCACCGAAGACCTGCATAGCCTGTACGACCGGTTTCATGGGCCCGACGTCATCGACGAGAAGGAAGAGAAGGAGGAGGAGGACGAACTGGCGTCATGAAGCCCTTCCTGGCACTCTTGCGCAAGCACGTCCACGACACGCGGGGAACCCTCATCCTCTCGTGCGCGGCCTTCTTCGCGCTCGGCTGGCTCTTCGTCTTCGTCACGTCGCTCAACGAGACGGAGATCCTCAAAGTGCTGGCGTCCGACGAACAGGGAGGCCGCTTTCGCTGGATCCGCAACATGGGCCTGGGCCCGGAGGAACAGCCTCCTCCATCGGTCTCGATCATGGTGGCCTTCTGGAGCCATCCCTTCATCATCGCCATCATCGCCATGTGGGCCATTGCCCGGGGATCGGTGGCCGTCGCCGCCGAGGTGGAGCGCGGAACCATGGACCTGATCCTCTCGCGGCCCGTCTCCCGGATCGCTTACCTGTTCTCCCATGTTCTGACCGCCGTGGTCGGACTGTATCTCCTCGCGCTGACCCTGGCCCTGGGCGCCTGGGCCGCAACCCATTACAACGTGCTCCGCGTCCCTCCCGGCTTCGGCATTCTGGTCCTGCCTGCCTTCAACCTCGCCACGCTGGGGTTGCCCATCTACGGCTACACGCTGCTTGCCTCAAGCGTGGATCAGGTGCGCTGGCGTCCGCTCATGATCGGCTCGGTCCTCACTCTTGCTGGTTTCATCGCCTGGGTGATCTCGGTGATCCCGGTCCTCCAGAAATACACCTGGCGCGCCTGGCTGGAAAAGGTAACCATTTTCAAACTTTACAACCCCGTCGATGCCGTCGCGGCCGCCGAGCACCTGGGCTTCGATGTCGCCGTCCTGGCCGGCCTCGGCGCGGGATTCATTGTCCTGGCCTTCCTCGGCTTCGTCCGTCGCGACCTGCCCGCGAACGGCTGAGCATGCCCCGCGCGTCGCCCGCATCAACCATGCACGCTGCCTCTCCGCCGTAGGACGGACATTCTTGTCCGTCGTGCTCAGACAGGCCGGGGCATTTGGTCGGCACAGCGGACCCTACAATCACTGTAGGGCGGACATTCTTGTCCGTCGTGCTCGGACAAGCCGGGGCATTTGGTCGGCACAGCAGACCCTACAATACTGTAGGTCGGACATTCTTGTCCGTCGTGGTCGGACAGGAATGTCCGACCTACTGCACTGTCCTGCCGCCCAACCGCGGCGGGCTCGACGACGGCGGGCTCGACGACCTGCCCCGCCGGCTCGCTTGGCGCGGCGGGAATTGCCTGAGCCCGCGTCGTAACCTCTTCCGCGACAGTCGGTTCGGGCTCGGCAGCGACGGCGGCGGCCTGGGCGTTCGTCTCGCTTTGTTTGGCGTCGAGCTTGGCCTGGCGCTCCTGGT
>JBMFUH010000341.1:0-7055 GCA_049966735.1 Isosphaeraceae bacterium | reverse complement strand
GGTGTGGCGTCGATTTACTCGGTGGGCATGCACCATATGAGCCAGTACATCAAGACCTTCGAGGATCGTTATCCCCAGGCCAGCGTACGGCTCGAGTACTTGCATCCGACACGGGTGATCGAGCGTGTGGCCGGAGGAGGGGCCGACCTGGGATTGATTTCTTACCCGCGCAAGTGGCCAGAGCTGACGGTCATCCCCTGGCGGGAAGAGATCATGATCCTCGCGGTGCACCCGGGGCATCGCTTCGCCTCCCGGGAGACGGTGAACATCCGGGAACTGGATGGTGAGGCCTTCGTGGCCTTTGACGGAGACCTGTCCATCCGCAGGGCGATCGACCGCTGTCTGCACCATCACGGTGTGAACGTCGAGGTCGTGCTCGAGTTCGACAACATCGAGAACATCAAGCGCGCCGTGGAGATTCCCGCCGGCGTCTCCATCCTCCCCGAACCCTCGCTCGCTCGTGAAGTGCGGGCCGGGTCGCTGGTCGCGGTGCGGATCTCCGGGCAAGATCCCAAGTACCAGTTGAACCGTCCCCTGGCGATCATCCGTCGCCGCAACGACAACCTCGACCTGACGGCCGCAAGGTTCCTGGAATTGCTGGCAGGCCAAACGGTGGCGAAACCGCCGTTGACCTCGCCAGGGGCCAGTCGCCGAGTGCCCGCGACCTCGTCCCCCTGATCGCTCCCCGGCGGCCTTTCTCCTCCCCCAAGAGCAAGCCCCCGCGACGGGAACCCAGATTCCGTTCATCTGCCGTCCGAACCCCGGATCGTGCACGGGAAAACGGTCGAGATGAGCCCGAACGTGAAAAGCTGTGTCAACTTCATCAAAACTATCAAAACTCCTTCGCGGGCCAGCCCCGTCCTGGAAGGACAAATCCCATGGGTACAGGTTTTCCATCACCACAAGGATTGTACGATCCAATCAATGAACACGACGGCTGCGGCGTGGGGTTCATCGTCGACCTGAAGGGGCGAAAATCCCATCAACTGGTCCGCGACGGACTCACGGCGCTGGTGAACCTGGACCACCGCGGGGCCTGTGGCTGCGAGAACAACACCGGCGACGGTGCAGGGATCTTGATTCAGATTCCCCACGACTTCTTACTCGCGCGCTGCCGGCCGCTGGCGATCACGCTGGGCGAACCGGGCTCGTACGGCGTGGGAGCGCTCTTCACCTCTCCCGACCCCGCCCAGCAGCAGTTTGGCATGGATCTCGTCGAGAAGATCGTCACCGAGGAGGGCCAGCACTTCCTGGGCTGGCGGCCCTTGACGACCGACAACTCACCGCTGGGCGCCAGCGCCCGGGCCGTCGAGCCCAGGATGTTCCACGCTCTGGTCGGCCGCGGCCCGCGCATCAAGAACAGCGACGCCTTCGAGCGCAAGCTCTACGTGATCCGCAAGCGATTCGAGGCGGAGATTGCCGAGTCCGGCCTCGACGATCACAAGTTCTTCTACTTCTCCAGCCTGTCCTGCCGGACCGTGGTCTACAAGGGAATGCTCACGCCAACACAGATGGAAGTCTATTTCCGCGACGACCTGGGTGATCCGCTGCTGGCTAGCGCGATCTGCATGTTCCACTCCCGGTTCTCCACCAACACCTTCCCGAGCTGGCAACTGGCCCACCCCTACCGGATGATCTCGCACAACGGCGAGATCAACACCTTGCGGGGCAACATCAACTGGATGCGGGCCCGCGAGGCCCTCTTCGCGTCAGACCTTTATGAAGAGGGAGACATCGCCAAGATCAAGCCCATCGTCCGCGAGGGGCTCTCCGACACGGCCTGCCTGGACAACGCCATCGAGCTACTCGTCCGCTCGGGCTACAGCCTGCCCCACGCGATGATGATGCTCATTCCCGAGGCCTGGGACCATCACGAGTCGATGTCCCAGGTGAAGAAAGATTTCTATCAGTATCACAGTTGCCTGATGGAGGCGTGGGACGGACCGGCCTCGGTCGCCTTCACCGACGGCAAGAACATCGGCGCCACGCTCGACCGCAACGGCCTGCGGCCCAGCCGGTTCATCGTCACCAAGGACGACCGCGTCATCATGGCCTCCGAGGTGGGGGCCTTGGAGATCGCCCCGGAAAATGTCCTCAAGAAGGGCCGGCTCGAGCCGGGCAAGATGTTCCTGGTCGACCTCGAGCAAGGCCGGATCGTCGATGACGAGGAGCTGAAGGAGCGGATCGCCTCGGCCCAGCCTTACGGCAAGTGGCTCCGTGAATTCATGGTGCCCCTGGCCGAGCTTCCCCCCGCGCCCGACATCCCCGGGCCCGATCCCCGGACGTTGCTCCAGCGGCAGCAGGCGTTCGGCTACACGCTGGAAGACCTCAAGTTCATCCTGGGGCCGATGGGGTCTGGCGGTGAGGAAGCCATCGGCTCGATGGGCAACGACACCCCCCTGGCCGTGCTCTCCGACCGGGCTCAGCCCCTCTTCAACTACTTCAAGCAGCTCTTCGCCCAGGTGACCAACCCACCCCTGGACGCGATCCGCGAGGAGCTGGTGACCTCGGTCTTCACCGGCGCCGGCGGCGAGGGCAACCTGCTGGAGCCCAGGCCCGAATCGTGCCGCCAGATCGCGCTCGACCTGCCCATCATCGACAACGACCAGATGGCCCGGTTCAAATTGCTCGACGGCTGGCGCGGCTTCACGTCGGTCACGCTGCCCATGCTCTTCGTGGCCGCCGATGGCGCCCTTGGCATGGAGCAAGCGCTCGAGTCGCTGTTTGAGAAGGCCAGCGCGGCCATCGAAGCCGGTGCCAGCCTGATCATCCTCTCCGACCGCGGCGTGAGCGCGGAGATGGCCGCGATCCCGTCCCTCTTGGCCTGCTCCGGACTGCACCATCACCTGGTTCGCCAGGGTCAGCGGTCACGCGCCGGGCTTTTGATCGAATGCGGCGACGCCCGCGAGGTGCACCACTTCGCGCTCCTTCTGGGCTACGGCGCCGGGACGATCAACCCCTACGTCGCCTTCGAGACGCTCGACGACATGATTCGCCGGGGCCTGCTCAAGGGCATCAGCCATGAGGATGCCGTCGCCAAGTATCGCAAGGCCGTCAAGAAAGGGGTGGTCAAGGTGATGTCCAAGATGGGCATCAGCACCATCCAGAGCTACCGAGGCGCCCAGATCTTCGAGGCCATCGGCCTGAACGAGGAGTTCGTCGCCCGCTACTTCGACAAGACCGCCTCGCGAGTCGGCGGTGTCGGCCTGGCCGAGATCGCCCGGGAAACCCTGGAACACCACGGCAGAGCCTACGCCGTCCGCGACGCCGGACCGGACCTCCTCGAAGAGGGAGGCCAGTACCAGTGGCGGCGCGACGGGGAATATCACCTGTTCAACCCCGAAACCATCTTCCGCCTCCAGCATTCCACCCAGTCCGGCCGCTACGACATCTTCAAGAAGTACACGAAGATGGTCGACGAGCAGAGTCACCGCCTCTGCACCTTGCGCGGGCTCTTCGAGTTCCGCACCGAGGACGTCCAGCCAATTCCCATCGACGAGGTCGAGCCGGTCGAGTCGATCGTCAAGCGGTTCGCCACCGGCGCCATGAGCTACGGCTCGATCTCGGCCGAAGCCCACGAGACCTTGGCCATCGCCATGAACCGGCTGGGCGCCAGGTCCAATACCGGCGAGGGGGGCGAAGACCCCGAGCGGTTCCAGCCCTTGCCCAATGGCGACAGCCGCCGCAGCGCCATCAAGCAAGTGGCCTCGGGCCGGTTCGGCGTGACCAGCGAATACCTGGTGAACTCCGACGAGCTCCAGATCAAGATGGCCCAGGGGGCCAAGCCCGGCGAGGGGGGCCAGCTTCCCGGCCACAAGGTCTGGCCCTGGATTGCCAAGGTTCGCTTCTCGACCCCCGGCGTCGGACTGATCAGCCCGCCGCCGCACCACGACATTTACTCGATCGAAGACCTGGCGCAGCTCATCTTCGACCTCAAGAACAGCAACCCCAAGGCGCGGATCAGCGTCAAGCTGGTGGCCGAAGTCGGCGTCGGCACGGTGGCCGCCGGCGTGGCCAAGGCGCACAGCGACGTCGTCTTGATCAGCGGACACGACGGAGGCACGGGCGCCAGCCCGCTGACCTCGATCAAGCACGCCGGCATCCCCTGGGAGCTGGGCGTCGCCGAGACGCAGCAAACCCTGGTCTTGAACAAGCTGCGCGACCGGATCATCGTCCAGACCGACGGCCAGTTGAAGACCGGCCGCGACGTGGTGATCGCCGCGCTCCTGGGAGCGGAGGAATATGGCTTCGCCACCGCCCCGCTCGTCGTGATGGGCTGCGTGATGATGCGGGTTTGCCACATGGACACCTGCCCGGTCGGCATCGCTACCCAGAACCCCAAGCTCCGCGAGCGATTCCGGGGCCGCGCCGAGCACGTGGTCAACTTCTTCCGGTTCATCGCCCAGGAAGTCCGCGAATGGATGGCCCAGCTCGGTTTCCGAACCATCGACGAGATGATCGGCCGCAGCGACCTGCTCGACATGCGCAAGGCCCTCGACCATTACAAGACGCGAGGACTTGATTTCTCGAAGATCTTCTACCGTCCCGAGGTGGGTCCCGACGTCGCCGTCCGCAAGGTCCGGCCGCAGGAACACGGCATCGAATCCACGCTCGACGTGACCACCCTCGTGCCTGCCTGCGCTCCCGCGCTCGATCGGGGCGAGCCGGTCACGCTCAACCTGCCGATTCGCAACGTCAACCGGACGGTCGGCACCATCCTGGGCAGTGAGCTGACCCGCCGCCACGGCGGCGCGGGGCTGCCCGACGATACGATCACGCTCAACTTCAATGGCTCGGCCGGGCAGAGCTTCGGCGCCTTCGTGCCGCGAGGAATCACCCTCATTCTCGAGGGAGACACCAACGACTACGTGGGCAAGGGCCTCTCCGGCGGCAAGATCGTCGTCTTCCCGCCCAGAGTCTCCACGTTCGTGCCCGAGCAGAACATCTTGATCGGCAACGTCGCGCTCTACGGGGCCACCGGCGGTCAGGCGTTCTTCCGGGGCGTCGCGGGAGAGCGGTTCTGCGTCCGCAACAGCGGCGCCCATGCCGTCGTCGAAGGGACGGGCGACCATTGCTGCGAGTACATGACGGGCGGCGTCGCCGTGATCATCGGCCCCACCGGCAGAAACTTCGCCGCCGGCATGAGCGGTGGCGTCGCCTTCGTCCTCGACCAGTCCGGTGATTTCCGCAACCGCTGCAACCTCGGCATGGTCGACCTGGAGCCGCTGGTCGAGGCCGAGGACATCGAGCTCGTCCGCGACCTCCTGATCCAGCATGCCGGCTACACCGGCAGCACGGTGGCCGCGGCCTTGCTGTCGGACTGGGACGCCACGATCGACAAATTCGTCAAGGTCATGCCTCTGGATTACCGCCGCGTGCTCCTGGAGCGCAAGAAAGCCGAAGCCGAAGCTGGTGAACAAGAGGAGCAGTTGGAGGTGAGCCATGGGTAAGCCAACCGGATTCATGGAGATTTCCCGAGAGCTACCGAGCCGCCGGCCGGTGGACGAGCGCCTGCACGATTACCTCGAGGTGTACAACCCGTTCCCCGAGGAGAAGCTCAAGGCGCAGGGGGCGCGGTGCATGGACTGCGGCATCCCGTTCTGCCATCAGGGCTGCCCCCTGGGCAACCTGATTCCTGACTGGAACGACCTGGTCTATCGCGACCAGTGGCGGATGGCCATCGACCGCCTGCACGCCACCAACAACTTCCCCGAGTTCACCGGCAAGCTCTGCCCCGCCCCTTGCGAGGCGTCGTGCGTGTTGGGGATCAACGACGACCCGGTCGCGATCAAGCAGATCGAGGCCAGCATCATCGATCGGGCCTGGAACGAAGGCTGGGTCGTCCCCCAGCCTCCCAAGGTGCTCACCGGCAAGACCGTCGCCGTGGTCGGTTCCGGTCCGGCTGGCCTGGCCTGCGCCCAGCAACTGGCCCGCGTGGGACATTCGGTCACGGTCTTCGAGCGCGCCGACCGCATCGGCGGCCTGCTGCGCTACGGCATTCCCGACTTCAAGATGGAAAAACGCTTCCTCGACCGCCGGCTGGCCCAACTGGAAGCAGAGGGAGTCGTGTTCAAGCCCCGCACCAATATCGGCGCGGATCTGCCCGCCGAGCGCCTGCTGGCCGAGTTCGATGCGATCTGCCTCTGCGGCGGCTCGACCGTCCCTCGCGACCTGCCCATCGAGGGCCGCGAACTGAAGGGAATCTCCTTCGCCATGGATTTCCTCACGCTGCAAAATCGGCGGGTCGCCGGCGACACCGGCAACGGCGAGAGCCACATGGCCAGCAACAAGAACGTGATCATCATCGGCGGCGGCGACACCGGGGCCGACTGCCTGGGCACGGTCCACCGGCACGGCTGCAAGAGCGTGCACCAGTTCGAGATCGTCCCCCGCCCGCCCGACTCGCGTCTTCCCGCCAACCCCTGGCCGCAGTGGTCCAACATCCTCCGCGTCTCCTCGGCTCACGAGGAAGGGGGCATCCGCGAGTACTCGATCAACACCAAGCGGTTTGTGGGCCACGAAGGGCGCGTGCGGGCCCTCGAAACGGTCCGCGTGGAGATGAAGATCGAGAACGGCCGGCCCAAATTCAGCGAGATTCCCGGCACCGAGAAGACCTATCCGGCGGACCTTGTCCTCCTGGCGATGGGCTTTGTCGGCCCCGAGAAAAAGGGAATGCTCGAGCAGTTCGGTGTCGAGCTCGACCCGATGGGCAACGTCAAGGCCGACGCCAACAAGCAGACCAGCGTGCCCAAGGTCTTCACGGCCGGCGACATGACCCGCGGCCAGAGCCTGATTGTCTGGGCGATCGCCGAAGGCCGCCACGCCGCGCGGTCGATCGACGAGTTCCTCATGGGCGCCTCGCAGCTCCCCGCTCCGCTCGAGTTCGGCAACAACTTGCGGCCGTTTGTCTAGTCCCAAAACAAGCGTAATATATTAACCGGCTGCCCGGTCAACAAATACACGCATGCACATTATTGATATACGGAGTTTCCACGCAACGGCGGTCATTGGCCGAGAACACAACTTCCTCGGCCGACATGTCACGATCGTTGGTG
>JBMFUH010000340.1:0-7092 GCA_049966735.1 Isosphaeraceae bacterium | reverse complement strand
TGGGCTTGCCGATCTCCTGGCGGATCAGGTCGGACCAGGAGTCGCGATCGCGGCTGAGGATCCGCCACCACCGCCTCAGGATGGCCAGGCGCTCGCTCCAGGACGTCTCGGCCCAGCGCTTCGAGGCCGCCTGCGCCCGCTGGACGATCTCGCCGACCTCCTGGGGAGGCGTCACGGCCGCGCGGCCCACCTCCGCCCCGGTCGCGGGGTTGCGCGTGGTCAGAAATGCATCAATATCAGTTGACATGAATTTTCAAGCCTTCTTTCGATCGTCAGGCCGGCACGGGAGCTTCGCGGCGCCGGGCGGCGCGCACGGCCTCGACCCAGGCTCGCGCCGCGCGAGTGATGGCCGGACCGTCGCCGGAAGCGTAGGCCGCCGCGTCGAGTCCGTTGGCCAGGAGCGTCACGACCCGCGCGCCTGCCGTCACGTACAGGGCGAGATTGTCCAGGCTCATCCCCCCCGCGGCCATGAGCACGGTGTCCGGGAACGGTCCCAGGACCTCGGAGAAGAAGCCGGGGCCGACGCTCGTCGCGGGGAACACCTTGATCACGTCGGCGCCCAGCTTGAGGGCCGTCATGATCTCCGTCGGCGTGATCGCGCCGACCACGCTCGGCACGTCGTGCTGCTTGCAGGCGTCGATCACGTCGGGTTCGCACCCCGGGCTGGCGAGGAACCGGGCGCCGGCGTAGATCGCCTGCTCGGCCGTCTCCCCGTCGAGCACGGTCCCGGCGCCGACGAGGAAGTCGTCGGGGAACGTGGCGGTCGTCCTCTGGACCAGTTTCAGAGCGTCGGGCATCGTCATGGTGTACTCGACGCAGGCGATGCCGGCGTCGCGGAAGGCCAGGCTCGCGGTGAGGAGATGCCGCACGTCGGAGGTCCGGAAGACCGGCAGCACGCCCGACGCACACATCATCTGAATCAGATCGTTCTTATGCATAGGATGATCTTTCATGTCCTGTGGAAAGGGCGCGCCGGCTCACGGGTTGTGGCTGGCCTCGAACAATGCCTCGAGGTTCGCCAGCGGCACGTCGGGCAGCAGGACGTTGGAGGGTGCGGCGATGTAGGCGTTGCCGCAGCGCCGGCCCAGCGTGTCGATCGACCGGCGGACGTGGTCGCTCACCTCTTGGGGAGAGAGCGCGGCGAGCTTCTGGTCGCTGATGCCGCCGCTGAAGGCGACGTGTCCGCCGAACTCGCGCGCCACGAACTCGAGGTCCATCGCCTCGGGCTGGAGCGGATCGAGCACGTCGATCCCGCAATCGATCAGGTCGCCGATGATGCGGGTCACGTTGCCGCAACTGTGGAAAACGAGCTGCAAGCCGTGCCGGTGGGCCTCGTCGCAGATCCGGCGGTAGCGCGGCTGGAAGAAGCGCCGCCACATGCTCGGCGAGATCATGAGCGAGGTCTGCGTGCCCCAGTCGTCGGTCAGGAAGACCGAATCGACGCCATCAAGCCGGCCCCACTCCCGTACGAGCTCGACGTAGTAATCGGTGAGCGCCCCGAGCAGGCGATCGACCTCGTCGGCAGCGAGCGAGAAGTCCTCGAACGTCCGGCCCATGCCGCGGATGCAGTGTTGCCGCTCGAAGAGCGCGAGCTGGGCGAGCCCGCAGCAGTACTTCGTGGGACCGAACCGTTCGACCGCGGCCAGCGCACCGTCGAGGCGGCCGGGCGCGTGGGCATCGGGAATGCGGCGCGCCAGGTAATCGTCGAGTCCCGACCAGTCGGGCAGCGGGTTGGCGACGGGCGACGCGCCGACGCCCCCGAGGGCGTGCTGCCAGGCGGTGCCCCACTCGTCGACCCAGCGGGCGTCGCCGGTCAGGACCGTGAGAGGGTCGATCCGGTCCGTCCGGTCGACCGGCTGAAAGCCGATGAACAGGTCGTAGGCCAGGGCGAAAACCGTGTCGTCGGGGTACGCCACGAAGAGGTCGGCGAGCGCGTCGCCATAGCGGAGGATGATGTCGTACGAGAGCCGGCGGAGCCGCGTGGGGCATCGTGCCGCGCCGCCGCGGGCCAGGGCGGTCTTGACCCACTCCTTCGTCGGCGGGGCGGCGGCGAGCGCCGAGTCGACCCGCTCGTTGAAGTGTCGCGCCAGGGCTTGCTTGTCGGCCGCCGAGAGGGCGCGGACCTCAAGATCGGTGCGAACGTGAGCGGAAACAGACTCGTTCATCCGGCTCCTCCTCTCCTCAGTCAGCGAGCCAAGGGGCGGCGAGCCCGAGGTCGTCGGCCAGCTCGCGGAGACTCCGCCGCACATCATCGGGCAAGGGGATTCCGTGGTCGAGCGCCTGCCGTCGCGCGGACCACTCCAGCTCGCCGGGGACGTAGATGCGCTCCGAGCCCTTCGCCTTGGGCTCGGCCCGGATCGCGTGGATCAAGGCATCGACCCTCGTCTTGAATGCACCAACATGATCAAATGCACTGACGTCGATTGTGATGAAGGCCGCTCCGTGGCCCGTCGGCCGCGTGGGGTCGCTATCGATCCAGCTTCCCACGTCCCACCGCACGCTGGCGCCCGTGAGGACCGCCGCCAGGGCCTCGATCATGAGGGCGATCCCGTAGCCCTTGTGACCGCCAAAGGGGAGCAAGGCGCCCCGGAACGGGTACGCGAACGGGTCCGTCGTGGGCACGCCCTCCGCATCGACGAGCCAGCCCGGAGGCGCCTGCTGTCCGAGCGATTGGACGATCCGAACCTTGCCGCCGGCCACCGCCGAGGACGCGATGTCGAGGAGGATCGGGTCCTCCTCGCCGGCCGGCACGGCGTAGGCGAACGGGTTCGTGCCCAGCACGCCCCCCCTCGAACCCGGCACGGCCATGCTGGGCGTGTCGTTGGCCATGGCGAGACCGACCTGGCCGGCCCGGGCCGCGAGCGCCGCGTAGTAGCCCGCGGCGCCGAAGTGGCAACTATTCCGCACGCCGACGTAGGCGATCCCCGCGGCCTGGGCCTGGCGGATCGCGGTTTGCATGGCGAAGACCGACGTGACCATGCCGATCGCGGAGTTGCCGTCGACGATGGCCCATGCCGGTCCCTCCGAGACGACCCGTGGCTGGGCGAGCGGGTTCAAACCTCCCGCCCGCAGCCGCCGGACGTAGCCACGGAGGCTCTTCGTGCCGTGCGTGAATACGCCCATCGTGTCGGTGGTCACGAGCACGTCGGCCGTGGTGCGCGCGTCGGTGGCGCTCAGTCCGCCGCGCGAGAGCGCCGCCTCGCAAAACTCCTGCAACACCGCGACCGGTACGAGCCGAGGCTCAGGGTTCATGACAGCGCGCCTCCCTTCCGCGAGCGGCTCAGACCTTGACGCCGCGGGCCCGTGCGAGCCGCAAGATCAGCTTCTCCGAGGGGCGATGCCACCTCGCTGCCTTCCAGCCAGCGGCGTCGTCGTGGCCATGAGCCACGATGATTATGACAGGAGAATCCGATGCGCGGAAGAGACTTCTGCCCGGCGTCCTTGCCACAGGGAGGACTTCGATCTCGACCGGCAGCCTGTGTGGTACCGGAGGTCTCGCACCGAGATCAGACGCAGGTTTAAATGTGACTGCGCCGATCAGAACCGTATTCGTGCCTCCGCCTGCCCCCTGGAACATGATGGCGTGTTGGCCAGAGGTGACCGTGAAAACCGCCGTCGTGTAGCGGGCATAGTCGTTGCCGGTCGGTGTGATGGCGACCGTTCCCACCAACTGGCCATCGATCCGCACGTCCAGCGGCTGGTCCGCGGTGTTGGACGCCGTCTGGACCGCGAAGAAGCTGATCTGGTAGCTGCCCGCCGCGAACGTGACCGGCTGGCTGATACTGCTATTCCCCTGGATAAAGCCGACCTGAAGCCCCTGGGGCGCGGCGTCATGGTTCTAGGTGTACATGCTGCCGACGCCCGCGATGCCGGCGTAGATCTGCTGGCTGGGGTCGCCGTCGGTGAAGGTCCACGGCTGGTCCCCCGACGGCTTCAGTTGCGTCCCGTGCAGGTAGCCGCCGGCGAGCTGTGCGACGTTCGCCGGTTGCGCGAAACCGGCATCAGCAATCGGACTGAGCGTGGCGTAAGCGAAGGGGTAGGCGTACGAGCCGTCAGCCTCGGAGAATGGAGTTGGGGTCACGAGTCCTCCATCATGGAGAACGCCGCGGACGCCTACGGTGGACGGGACCGTGTTCGACGGCATGAGGATGCCCGACAGCGGATAGCGTTCTTCCAGAAGAGAGTCGCCAATCGAGCCCCGTAGCACCGTGACGCGACGGCGGCGGGCACGAGTCTCAAAGCGGGAGCGATTCCTCAGCCAGCCGGTAACCCACATCTTGAGCCTCTTCACGCGGCTGATTCTCGGAGGGGTGCGACAGACCTTGGGCAAGCGGCGAGGGGCGGGGTTCCCGAGCGACCCGGACGCATCCCTCCGCCGAGCACATCTCTCGGATGAACCCGTTATTCTTGGGAGCCAGTGAAGATCGATTCGCGCCGGTCCTGTACTTCCGTGCGTGAGGTGAACGCCTCGGACTCGTGCTTCCTCCGTGTTACTGCCCCAAGCTCCACGACTGGCCCCATGAGCGCACTTGTGATCAGAACACTAATAGGAAGTGTGCGCGGAGTTCGCAAGGAGTTTTGGCACGTGCCAGGCGCAGTGGACCTCCAGCAGGCGGTCTGGCGAACCAGACCGCCCGCGGCTACACGGTTTCGCCGGGGGCGTCTGTTCTCCGAGATGTCGGCAGGGCTTCCCTGCCGGCTCCCGTCCCCTTTTCGATGATCGTTCAGCGGAAAATGTGCTGGGAGAAGAGATAGAGGTTGTTTCTCCACTCCGTCGGGTCGTGCGCGTGGCTGTCGACGTGCCAGACGTGCGGCACGCCCTTTTCCTTCAGATAGACATGCACGCCCTGACTGATGCGGATCAGGCCGTCCTTGTTGCCGCAGGCGATCCAGAGCAGTTTCAGCTTTCCTTTGGCGCTCGACGGGTCGGGCACCAGCACTGCCGCGGGCTTCGTGTTGGGCGCCGCGGAGAAGGCGCCGACCCAGGCGAAGGTGTCGAGGTGTGCCAGGCCGAAATTGAGCGACTGGCCCCCGCCCATGGACAGGCCGGCGAGGGCGCGGTGCAGGCGGTCGGCCTGCACCGAGTAGCGTGTTTCGATCGTGGGGATGACGTCCTTGAGCAGGTCCTGCTCGAACGCCGCGAACGCCGGCGCCGAGGCGAAGACATTCCCCTCGGCCCGGTCGTTCTTCTGGGCGCGGCCGTTGGGCATGACCACGATCAAGGGCGTGACCTTCCCCTCGGCGATCAGGTTATCCAACAGCACGTTGGGCTTGCAGAAGCGTCGCCATTCCGTCTCGTCGCCGCCGATGCCGTGCAGCAGGTAGAGCACTGGGTACTTCTTTTCCTTCGTGTAGCCCGGAGGCGTGTAGACCAGCATCTTGCGTGTCGTGCCGACCGTTTTGGATTCGTAGGAGATCATTTCCAGATGCCCGTGAGGCACGTCCTTCTCCACGTCGAACCCGGCGGGAGGCTCGGGAAACGCGGGCACGTCGTCCGGATTCAACACGATGGGTTGCCGTTGCATGGGGCGGGCTCGGCGGGCACTGGACGCGTTCTTGAAGAGGAGCGGGGCAAACTCGTGCAGGCAGCGCCTCCAGGTCAACCACTCGTGCGACGTGCCGGGCGATTCGTAGTACACGTTCTTGATGCCGGCCTTCTCCAGCGCCTGGTGATAGTTCTTCACGCTCTCGTACATCCGCTGTGGCTCGGCGGTGCCGATGCCCAGCCAGAGCAGCCGCACCCTCCTGTTGAACGCATCGGCGTCGGCCATGACGCCGTTGTGGGCCGTCTTCGGGTCAAAGGGAGCACCGCCGAAGCCGCCGCCCGACCCGCTGAAACCGCCGATGTACGCGAACAGGTCGAGGTGCTTGAGCGTGATCTGGAACGTCTGCATGCCGCCCATGGAGAGCCCGGCCATCGCCCGGTGCTCGCGGTCGGGGATCGTCCGGTAGGTCGCGTCGATGAACGGGATCAAATCCTTGACCATCACATCCTCGAAGGCGCTGAACATCCGGCTGAAGTCGGGGCGAGCGGGGCGACCCTGCCCGGGCGCGGCCGGTCGTGCCGGTCGGCCTGGGACCGCATCGCCGGGCCGACGCGCGTAGCCCTGCTCCATGACCACGATCATCGGCCTGGCCTTCTGCTCGGCGAGCAGGTTGTCGAGGATGAAGCTGACCTGCCCCTGGTTCGACCAGCCGCGCTCATCCTCGCCGGCGCCGTGCTGGAGGTACAGCACCGGATACCGCGTCGCGCCATCGGCGTCGTAGCCGGGCGGGGTGTAGACGAAGATTCGCCGCCACTCTTGGGTTGTGCTGGAGTGATACCAGCGCTCCCGAACCTCACCGTGCGGCACATCCTTGGGGAGGTAGTAGTCGACGCCCTTCTCCGGGATCTCGATCCCGCTGGTCTCTTTGCCTGTCCCGTAAAAGGTCTCGCTCGCTGGGTCGTTCACCTGCACGCCGTCGATGAACAGCCTGTAATAATGGAACCCCGGCACCTGAGGTTCCGTGGTCGCGGTCCAGAAGCCGTCCTCGCTCTTCCGCGCGGGATAGCGCTGGCTATCAAAGAACCCGAAGACGACCTTCTGGGCTTCCGGCGCCTTGATGCGGAATGTCACCCGCAGGTCGGCGTGGATCCGGGGATACTCCGCGCCTCGGATGTTGCTGGGCGCGGGAATTGTGTCGGCGGTCTTTGCAGCCGCCGGCTGATCGGGGGCTGTGGCCAGAAGCAGGGGCAAAAGGCTGGCGAACCACACGCTGTTCATCAGTGGACCTCCCGTGTTGGTCTGATCGGGACCTCGGAAACAAACGCCTCTCTAGCGATCCAGGACCGCGTTTCATCATGGAACCGCCGTCGAGACGGTTCTGATGTCTCTCTCTAAAGCGACAAGCATGCTCCGCCCGCGCCTCCCGAGGGACGAGTTCGGCAAGAATTGGTCACCGCGTCGTCAGGACGTCCAGCACTGCCCCCAGGGCGGGCTTGGGCTTGAGGGCCCGGTCCCAGAGCAGTGGGTGATTGGTCCGGCGCCCCGCGGGCCGGAAATTCAGCCACGAGCTTCCGTCATGCGTGCCCCAGAACGTGACGCGTGTCAC
>JBMFUH010000339.1:0-7115 GCA_049966735.1 Isosphaeraceae bacterium | reverse complement strand
GGGAGAAGGAAATCGTACCGCGCCCGTATGCAACTCAATGGTAAACCGCTCTAGCAACCGCTTGCCAAGGAAGACCGCGGCGGGCCGCCCAATCAATCAGCGTCGTCCTGATCGCCGCGGGCCTTGACGCCGAGGACTTTCTCGATGGCGCGGACCAGCTTTTCCATGGCGAAGGGCTTGCGAATGTAGTCGCGCACGCCGAGCATCTCGGCATAGGCGCGATGGCGGCTGCCTTCGTTACCGGTGATCATGATGGTGGGGATGAGGCCGCCCGGCCGGCTCTTGAGCTTTTCGAGAACCAGGAACCCGCTTTTCTTGGGCATCATCATATCAAGAACGATGAGGTCGGGGTTCTCGCGTTCGGCGACCATCAGGCCCGAGTTACCATCGCGGGCCACGAGGATGCGATAGCCCTTGTTTTCCAGGATGGTTCGCATCGACTCGACAATCTCGTGATCGTCATCGACAAGCAGAATGGTGCGGAGTGGCTGTTGAGGAGGAGGCATGGCGAGGATTCCGTGAAACGCTAACGCATCGACCAGGCAGGAAACATTCAAAAAGTTGATGATATCCCCCTCGGGGATCACCGGCAAGAGGGGCAAGAGCGCAAGGGGCCATCATGATGACTCAGGAGGATGAACGATGGACGAAAGCAAGAGTGCCCCAAATCGAGGTTCACCCCCTTCCAAGGCGGCCGGCGAACCGGCATAATCGATGATAAGATCCTGGGATGAGGCAAGTCAGGTGGTGAGTCAGGGCAAGTCGGAAGGCGGTGGCCAGAACGGTCCCGGGTGAAGACCGAAAGGACGAGGGCGCTTATGAGACCTTGGATCAAATGGTTGGCAGGCGCCGGCCTGGCCGGTGTTTGTATGACAGGCTGGGGATGTGGTGGAAGTAACGTGCCCGACCCCGGCTCGGACAGTGCGGCGGCGACCGAGGGGGCAACCGAGGGAGGGAATGCTGCTGCTCCTCCTCCGGCGCCGGCGGCCGTCCCCACGCCTCCCGCGGCCGTCGCGCAGGCAAAGGCGAGCCCGGCGGCTGGGGACGCGGGCCCGGCGGCCAATCAAGCTGAAGAGGCGCCGGCCCAGTCCGCCCCCGGTGGAGATGCCGCCGCGTCGAAGGCCGCGGGCAACTCGGCCACGGCTGAGATGCTGGCGATCGCCACGGGAACGCAGAAGCCGCCAGGCAGCGACTCCGCCCCGGCGCAGGGCCAAGGCGGGCCGGGCGGCCCAGGTGGCCCCGGTGGCCCGGGAGGAATGATGTCCCCCAATCCGGGAATGACCGGAATGATGTCCCCCAATCCTGCAATGCTGGGTGGGATGCAGCGGCCCATGAACGCGGGCCCCATCATTGGTCCTGGAGGGGCCGGCGCTCCCGGTGCCCCGCAGAGTCAGGCCGAGTACATGGCAAAGATGCAAAAGTCCATGCAGCAAAACCAGGCGAGCGGTGGTCCTGGCGGTCCGGGGAGCCAGGCTGATATGATGGCCAAGATGCAGCAAAGCATGATGGCCTCGGGGCATGGCGGCGGCCCGCAGGGTCCCGGAGGGATCGGCGGCAACGCCGATAACGGACCCGCGAACACCCACAGCGCCATGGGGGCTGTTCGAGCCTTCCTCAAGGCCCTCAAGGACAAGGACCGTGACGCGCTGACCGAGGCCACGGCCCTGCGCTCCGCGGACCCGATGGAATCAACCGGCCCGAATAAGGAGCTGTTCGGCCGGATCCTCGACGGCAGTATCTCGGACGCGGAGCTCGACGATCTGGCCACGAAACTCGAGGGCTACAAGGTCGCGGGCGAAAACCCTCCCAAGAGCACCGGCCGACTCATAGTTTGGGCCGACAAGACGGACAAGAACGGCACCAGGCACCGCCGTGATTTCACAGTCCGCAAGGAGAAGAAGGGCTGGGGAGTCATGGACATCAGCACCCCGATGGTCTTCAAGGCGCCGCCCAGGTACAATCCGCGCCAGAGATCAAGAGGGCGATGATCCCCCTTCCGCGCTGCCGTTCTGGCCGCTCTCTTTTGAGGGAAGCCGGCATATCGCCGGCTTCCTTGACAACCCGGCCGCCCCGGCAGGGTTCGGGTCCTTTGAAGAATTGTCTCTTGTAAGTTTTCCACCAGCGACCGGAAAAAAAACTCGAACAGACGATTTTTCCTCAAGTTTTCCCCTTGCGGTGCCGGGGATGCCCGGGAATTCAGCGCTTGCAGCCTGATTGGTACGGGGAATGCCTCCTGAGCGAAATGTCGCCGGATCGGGGTCGGTTGAGCCGCGTCCGGGCTTTCACGTCTTCATCTCTCCGACGCAGGAACCAAGGAAGGAGCCTGTCGGTCCATGTTAGCATCCAAGGGTCTATGTGCGGTTTTCGAGATTCTGGTGGTGTTCTTCCAGGTTTGCGGGATCATGGGGTTGTGCCTGAATCGGTTGGTGCCGCGCTCGACCTGGTCGTTCCGGGGGAAGATCGGCTTCATCGTGGCCCTGTTCGGGCTGGGCATCGCTGGTGCGCTTTGCGGCCGCCACGACTCCGAGTTTGCCCTCTTCGCCGGTGGGACCATGACAGTCCTTCTCATCGGCATGACCATTGGCGGCGGCGCCATTGACACCACCGAACCGGCCCCCTCTTGCATGGGACCGGAGGCCGTTTGATCTCTCGGATTTTGATGCGTAAGCGCAAGTCAATGTCGCTCTTGACGCTGCATTCAGCGGGGCCTTTCGGCCCCGTTTTTTTTTGACCGCCGATTTGACGCCTTCGAAAACGCGCGCCATAGTTTCCCCGACGTTATCGACTCAGTGGACTGGCGCGTCATAGTTCCGCCTTCTGGAAACACATCTTGTCGTGACAGTCCCTGTGCGTCACGTCTCGCGACCGCGGCGTGGGGCTCGTTTGCTCGAGGCTCAAGCAACCGCGTGCTTGTGGGACGAGAAACTACCGTCACGACGAACCATTCTCCGACCCGAACGACGCGTCCCGCTCGCCGTTCGCCAACTGGTCGAGTCGGATTCATGCGGGAGAAGGAAAATCCCATGATGGTTGGACTGAAACGGATTTCAACCGTGGTCGGTCTTCTGGCCGTGACGGCCTCCGCAGCGCTGGCCCAGGGGACCACGGCCAATCCGAACCAGATGACCGCCGATTCGGTGGCCAATGCCTTGCGTGCCAGCCGGGTCCTCTCGGGTTCCCGGATCGAGATCGAGGCCCAGAACGGTCTGGTCAGCCTGAGCGGAACGCTTTCCAGCCCGGTCCTCAAAGCCGAGGCACTGGCGCGAGCCCAGAGGGTGCCGGGAGTTCAGGGCGTTGTCGACCGGCTTCAGGTTGCCGATTCCACCGTGCGCGTGGCCCAGTATCAGCCCCAGGTCGCGATGGGACATTTTCACGGCAGCGGCGACGTCGTCTCCGGGGGGGCGATGGAGTCGGGCATGACTTACGGTGCTCCCGCTACTGGTGGCACAACCGGTGGAGTTGTGAACGACGGCGGCCCGCTGCCTGAAGGCCCCGCGGGCGGATCGGCCGGAGCCGGCTCACGCGGGATGCGCGGAGCGCCCAATTACGCGTGGCCCAGCTATGCTCCCTATCCCAACTTCTCCGCGGTCGGCTATCCCACCGCCTACCCCTGGCAGGCCTGGCCGAACATCGGTCCGTTCTACCCCTATCCGGAAGTGCCTCTCGACTGGCGAGCCGTGACCCTCAGGTGGGATGACGGAATCTGGTGGCTCGACTTCAAGAAGCACTACACGCGGCCCTTCTTCATCCCCTATCCGTTCGGACTGCTCTCTTACTAAAGCGCGGATCGAGCGGCGGCAGACATGTGCGGCCGATCCGCCCGCGGGATGGACCGCGACCCTGGCCGACCCGGATCAACCGGGCCGGCCTTTTTTCGTTGGGACATGCCGTCAGATGACTCTTGAAGGCAGAACGGGAAACCACACGCGGTGAAATCGTGCTCCTGGCGAGGGTCGAGATGATCTCGATTTCCCCAGGCGAATCTTGCCCGCGGATCGACCAAACATCAAACTGAGGCACAGCCTGAAAAGGGAGACCAAGACCAAGAGAACTTCCCGGGGGTTGGCCGGACCAGGAGCGCGGAACGTGAGTGGAACCCGGATCGCCAGCATTTCCGGTCTCAGAGGAGTTGTGGGGGATGGTCTCGATCCCGTGGTGGCCGTCGAGTTCGCCGCGGTGTACGCCGGAACTTGCGAACCCGGGTCGATCGTGATCAGCCACGACGGACGCGTCTCGTCGCATGTGTTCTTGCCGGCGGTCGTGGCGGGTGTAACCGCGACCGGACAAAACGCGCTCTTGGCGGGGGCCACGGCCACCCCGACGGTCGGTATCCTGGTCCGCGAGCGCAAGGCCGCTGGCGGCATCCAGATTTCGGCCTCGCACAACCCGCCCGAATACAACGGGCTGAAGTTCTTCCAGCCTCAGGGGATGGTCCTTTCGCCGGGCCAGGGCG
The DNA here is from genome assembly GCA_049966735.1 of Isosphaeraceae bacterium. Lineage (GTDB taxonomy): Bacteria > Planctomycetota > Planctomycetia > Isosphaerales > Isosphaeraceae > Aquisphaera. The sequence continues at coordinate 2,662 of JBMFUH010000339.1, read as the reverse complement.
CCGCCGTGCTGAAGCGCTGGCAGCGCAAGGAGTTCCGCTGGTCGAGCTGGGACGCATTGGGCCAGTGCCGGACGATCGAGGATGCCGACGAGCTCCATTTCCAGCGGCTGCTTAAGATCGTGGACGTGGAGGTGATCCGACGGCGCGCATTCACTGTCGCCCTGGACGCCTGCCACGGCGCGGGGGGCAGGCTGGCGTTGAGGCTGCTGCGGGCGCTGGGATGCCGGTCGGTGGTCCTGGGCGGACAGGCCGATGGCCATTATGATCACCCCCCCGAACCCACCGAGACGAACCTGCGGACTTTCGCGGCAATCGTGGCGACGGCCGGAGCGGATGTGGGCTTCGCGCAGGACCCCGACGCCGATCGTCTGGCGATCGTCGACGAGACCGGACGGTACATCGGTGAGGAGCTGACGCTTGCCCTGGCGGCCCTGCGCCGGCTGGAAGAGAAGCAAGGGCCGATCGTCCTCAATCTCTCGACATCGCGGGTCACCGAGGAACTGGCCCGCAAGCACGGCTGTACGGTGATCCGCACGCCGGTCGGTGAAATCAACGTCGTGGAAGCGATGCTGGCCGCGGACGCGCTCTTGGGCGGTGAGGGAAACGGCGGTGTGATCGACCCCCGGATCGGTTTCGTCCGCGACAGCTTCGCCGGCATGGCGCTGGTGCTGGACCTGTTGGCCCGTTCCGACCGGCCCCTGTCGCGCTGGGTCGAGTCGTTGCCCCGCTACGTCATGGTCAAGGACAAGTATCCGCTGCCTCCCGGCGGCTCCGATCCGGGGCAGGTCGCTACCCTCTGGGAACGAATCGCCGGCGCCCATCCCCAGGCCCGGGCGGATCGGCGCGACGGCTTACGACTAGAATGGGACGATCGCTGGGTCCACGTCCGGGCGAGCAATACCGAGCCCATCGTTCGGGTCATCGCCGAGGCGGTTGACGCCCCCGGGGCGCGGAGTCTAGCCGACCAGCTCGGCAAGCAGATCGGCGAGTTCAGGGACGCAGCGCGATGAACGAGACAGCTTGGCCGACATTTGATGAGCCCCCGTCGGCGGCTTTCGTCGACGTGGACGGCACCCTCCTGGCCGAGACCACCACATTCCTGTTTGCCCGAATCCTCCTGCGCCGCGGCCTGATTCGCCGGTCGTTCCTCCTCCGTGCCTTCTACCACGGAATGCAACACCGCCTGGGTCGCCTCGATTACGGACGTCTGATCACTTATGGCCTGAAGAACATCGCCCGAATTCCGGTGGTCGAGCTGGAACGCATCGCCTACGAGAACTTCGTCGATCATGTTCGCCCTCGCCTTTATCATGGAGTTGTCGAGCATTTAGGCGAGCTGCGGAAAATGGGCACCCCGATCTTGCTCGTCTCGTCGTCTCCCGGCCTGGTGATCGAGCCACTCAGCATTTATCTGGGCTGCACGGCGATGCTGACCACGCCAGTGATCATCGAGCGGAACAGGTTGATTGGAATGGGCGCTGGTCCAGCATGTTATGGCGAAGGCAAGCTTTACTGGGCGGAGCGCTGGGCAGAGGAGCGGGGGATTTCGATGGACGCCGCAGTTGCCTATGCCGACAACTGGAGCGACCGGGCCCTCCTGGAGCGAGTCGGCCGCGCGGTGGTGGTGCATCCCAAGGGGCGTCTCTTGCGTCTGGCCCGGGAGCGAAACTGGGACGTGGTTCGCCCTTCACGACCTTTGACCGCCGGCAGCCGTCGCCGTGGCTACTTGAAGCGAAATTCGTAACTTGTTATTTTGGAGTTGCTTAGAGCGTCTATTGAGCTCGCGTCCAACTTCTGTTATTGAACTCGCGTCCAAGTTCTGTTGATTTTGAGCGAGCATTTGGCGACAAAATGTCTATTCATTCAGTAGGAGCCTCCTTGATTTCCCAGCAGGAAGCATCGTTGGTGGTGATCACGATGGACAACGAATCACAGACACCAGAATCAACTCCCGCGGAGCCAGTCGAGAACTCACAAACCGCCGCGGGCATGCTGGCGCGGACCCGGCGTGCCGCGCCCGCCGCGATGGCCCTGGTCATCGGCCTGGCCGCGCTCACCGCGCAGGCCACCGAATACGAGCTGGTTCGCGACATCCAGCGCTACTGCACCGTCTGCTGGCGCAATGCCCGGCTGGATCCTATGCTCTGGGATGATTGCACTCAGGAAGTCTGCTGCCGGCTGCTCAGCAAGGCACGGGCGGGCGAGCTGGACCTCAACCTGGTGCTCGCGGACGACACTCCCGAGCGGCGGGAATTGGTGCGGGCCATCGACATGGTCCGCAAGCGGGTCCAGCGAGCGAAGCGGCATCAGTCGATCGATCCCTTGCTCATTGCCGATAGCGGCCACGACCAGCGACAGCGCGATCGGCTGGAGCTGGGTGAGATCCTCGAGGGGGCGCGGCAAGCGGTCCTCTCGCCCCGGCAAGATCGGATCGTCGAGTTGTGGATGCGCGGCTGGTCGGTACCCGAAATCGGTGCCGAGCTGAAGATGGCGGTCAACCGGGTGAGCGACGAGAAGTACAAGGCCCTGCGCAAGCTCGAGCACCACCTCCGCAACCGTTGTGACGAACTGGGCATCAGTCCCGTCCCGCCGTCCGCCATGGCGGAGACGGCCTAGAGCGGTTTTCGGGTCGATGGCTCCCCGTAGGGTCCGCTGTGCGGAC